>NZ_JAUBQM010000105.1:0-17365 GCF_036701245.1 Microcoleus sp. Pol14D4 | reverse complement strand
CGCTTTTATCAACAAGGTATGCGGGCCGCAACCCTTATACAGTCTATCTCGTAGACCTTTTTGTCACCCCCCCAGCCCTTTTTGTTTTTCTCCTTGTTTTTTAGGGCGTCTGTGTGAGTATTAGTCCTATAATAAATAAATAGATTAGATCCAACTAGAGTAGCTTGTGCCAAGTTAATTGCTTGAGTTTGTATTTCCTGTCGCTTTTTAAGGTAGTTATAATTGCACAACTCGGCAATCTTATTGACCCTCTGTATTAATCTAATTTTCGGGTAACTCGGTGAGGCTGTTTTGGATATAGCAATTCTCGTTTAAGTGAGGTTCACAATAACGAGGGGTCTAGCTCCTGCCTTTCAAAATCTTGGTTGTGAAGTTACGTTTTATACTAGCAAAATTCCAGTTTGTCTCCGTAATGGGCCAAGTTAACTCACACAAAGTCCCTTTCTCTCCGAGACAGGTTCGCTTAAATTTTCCTTTTAATTTTTTTGCGAGATTTAGACACTGCTTTGTTCCTCGACCTTCATAGGAAGAGCAAATGCTAGATCCATTATCTTTAATACTTAGGCTGTACCAGCCTTTGTTTTGCTTGCCAATAGCACTGAGACGGGTCAAATTTTTAGCGTGTTTTCCGACATTGCACAGTGCTTCTTCCAGAAATTGGCAGAGTTCTCGCTTTTGTTCCAGGCTTAAGTATTGCTCTTCAATTGGCTCGAACGAATAAGCTTTAACTTTGAGCGTTTTAAAAGAAGGAAAATTTCGCTGTAGCGTATGGCTGTAGACTTCATAGAGAAGGTCGCGAATCGGTAGCTTTAAGTCTAGGATTAGACCGCTGCCGAGACGGAGGCTTTCATTTCGATCGAGAGCTTCGAGTTTCAGGTATTCGCCGACTTCTCTGATTTCCCAGTTCAGATTTTTCAGTTCTTCGAGCAATTGATTTGGTTCTAAATCCTGGTCTTGAACGTGCCTTAAAATATTGGCTAGTGTTTGCAGAGGGCCATTATGAATTATAACAAATGTCCGTTCAATAGTGTGTTGGCGGAGCTCAATCTGAAACCTTAAAAATCGATCGTATTGATAGAAAGTGTTCAAGATGGCACCATTAATCACCAAAACTAATAAAGCTGGTGCTGCGGGAATCCACCATCCCCCGACGATGAAAGCATAACTAATTCCAACTAACCCAAGACTGGCAGCGGCAACATATACGAGGTTTTTTAATGGAGATTGAGTCAGCCGACCGAGATAAATAGCTAAAACGCCCCAAGCGACAATCCAAAGATATTCCCAACCCTGCGACAAGGTTTTTAAAACGGGTCGTCCATCGAGAACTGCACTGATAATTTGGCTGGTAACATGGGCATGAAATTCTACGCCATAAATTTTCCCAGGCGGTTGTAAATTAGCGATCGCAGAAGTATTGACAAAATCTTTAATACTAGGAGCCGTTATCCCAATTAGAACAATGCGATCGCCAAAGGTATCGCGCAGCCCATTAGGATTACCTTTGTCGGCTTCAATATCGTTAATATCTTGAAGGGATAGCGTGCGAAATCGTTCTCGACCGTTGCGATAATTAAGCAGTAACTGAACACCAAAATCATCAGCGCCCGCGTAGCCCCCAGAATTAGGAAAAAAGCGAGGAAGTTCAGTCCAACCAAACCGCGTCGAACCAAACCGCATCGCCTCGCGATCGCGAATGCCCTCACTCAGTTCAATGTCTTCAGCTTTGAGATAGGTTTCTGCCAGTCGCAAAGGCAGGGAAAAGGCGTATTTTTCATTGTTTTCCGGTCTCTTTGTTCCCAGTATTGCACGCCTGACCTTGCCGTCATCATCGGAAAGGTAATCTATAAAACCAATTTTTTCCGGGGGTAAGTCGGGGGGTGGCTTAATAGAAATAGGTAGAACTTTTTCCACCAATATCAGATTTTTGATATCTTTAAAAGCTGCAACCAGTTCGGCATGACCGGGTTCAACGGGTAGGTCTCTAACAATATCAAGACCGATAACTGTGGGTCGGTACTTCTGCAACTTTCTTAACAGTTTGGCAATTTCACGATCGGGTATAGGGTAATTCCCGATCCGTTGGATATCGGCTTCATCAATTCCCACAATCACAATTCGTTCGTCGATAGGTTCAGATGGTCGCAGCCTCAGAAACGAGTCGAGAGTCACCCATTCTATCAATTGCAGCGCTCCACTCAAACGAACAAGTACAATCAGAGCTATAGCAACAATTCCTGGCAGTATTCCTCTAGACCCGATGGTAAATTCTTTTCTAATTTTGCTCGAAATAGTGCGTAACAATAGTTTCTTCCTTAACAAAACAGATCAATCAATAAACCCCTCTTCTCTAGCTCGTTTTTCCGTTTGAATGCGGAGACTTTTGCCATCTTCCGGGTAAACGCCTAAAACGTCTTGAACTTTTGTCCAGTAGTGGCGTACTGTTCTGAGGGATAGGTTCATACGATCGGCAATGCCTTTATCTTCCAATTCTTCTTCAAAAGCGAGATTGAGTACCTCAAGCCACTCTGGCTTGACTTCCCCTGGTGGCATTTTCAAATCTTTGGTATGGGTAACTCCTTTGAGTGCTAAGTCAATCCGCTTCAACATCTCCTCACTGGAAAGTCCTTTGTCAGCTACGGTAAACCCTCCTTCATGAGCGTCGATATCTGGTTTAATCCGCACCAGTGCTTTGACATAACTGCTTTGCACAACCAAATTTAGGGTGGGATAGTTTTTCATTAAAGTTCCCAGGCTTTTTATGCCTCGATTGATTTCGGCAGTGTGCCCGAAGGTTTCTGGTAGGGAAAGATCCATAATAACTAAATCCGGCCCAAATGCTTCGACCTGTTGCAGAGCATTCTGGGTTGTTTTAGCGGTAAGGATTTCGGCTTGTGGGTAGTGCCGTTTCAGCAAGTCGATCGTTCCGCTTAAGATTAGTTCGTGGTCATCCACTACAAGTATTTTGAGTGTGCTTGGCTCTGGTAAATCTTGGCTCATTGTTGAAACCGTAGTTGGTAATTGGTAATTGGTAATTCCTTAGCCAGTAAGCATTTAGCTTGAGCTGATGGGGGCAAGTATGTTTGTATTATCAAAATAACTACGAAAAAGCGCGTTTTTTTAGGTTTATTTAAGTTTTTTGCTTTAGTTAATGATACCAAATCAGGGTTTAGTATCCCCTTTATACTCTCTCTCTCTCTCTGTACTCTGTGCGCTCTCTGTGGTTAATTATAAATGTGGTAGAAAACGCGGATTTAGTATAAGTCAGACAAATCGTCGATTTAAGTGATGAAATTGGTTTCATTTTATATGATATAGAAATCCGCTAGAAAATATATTGCACAAGTGTGCAAACTCGATCGCACAAATATGCAATTAGGTTAGCAAACTACTACAGCCTACTTCAAAACGGCTGATAGCGTACTGAAAAGTAGATACCCTTATCTTGCAGCGAGTCTCCCCGATCGCCAACTGAAATTAAGGGGAGGCCGTAGTCTAAGCGCAACGATAAATCGGGAACGATCTGCCATCGCAAACCCAGTCCTAAACTGGCAATTGTAGCTGGGTCAGGGTCAATATCTTGGTTATTCCAGACAGTTCCGATTTCAAAAGAAGGCGCTAACTGCAGTGTATTGGTATCTGACGTGAGGGGAATGCGAACTTCAACTGAACCCAGAATGCCATTGTCGGCAACGAGTTGGTTTTGTCGGTAGCCGCGAACTGTATCGACTCCACCAATACTGAAGCGTTCTAAAGGTAGCAAAGAATTAGGAGTTAGCTGAGCATCAATTCGCGCTACTAGCACATTTCTGGATGATAACTGCTGCACCAATTGAAATTGCCCCAACCAGGAAAAGAATCGCCCGTCAGTACCCGTATTATTGACAGTTGCATCAAAGGCATCTATCCCTAGACTGAATTGAGAACGGGCCGCTAAGACTCGTCTTCTGCCCCGATCGACCCAATCTTGAGAAAACCGAATTACTGTAACTTTAGACTCGCCTTTTTCAGGGCCTTCTGTGAAGGAAAAGGGCCGATCGTTGAGGATATACGTTTGGCTGCGACGGCGATCTAAACCCAAGCTTAATGCAAATTCACGGGTCGGTGTTCTGGTAATGGGCTGGCGGAAATTGACGGAATAAGTTTGAGTCTCGCTTCTAATACCGATATCCCGAAACTCTCGTTCTATAATTCGGCTATCGCCATTGTTATAGCGGAAGTTAAGGGCACCGTTACGAGCGTTCACGGGGATTGTATAGTTGATGTCGTAGAGGTCGAGTCCTTCTGTACGTCCGTATTGGACTGAAGCACGATCGCCAAATCCTAACAGATTATCATGACTGACTTGTACGCTGCCTTGGACTGAACCAATGCTGGGAGATTGGTTGTTATCCAGTACGATCGCACTGTGAAAGGCAGGCGCTTCTTTGAGATTGATTCGCAAGATATTGCGGCCCGGAGTGCTGCCTGCGGTTAACTCGGCATTTACCCTCTCGATCAGCGGATCGAGTTGCAACAGTTGCAAAGCTTCTTCTAAGCGTTGCTGGTTTAAGGGGGTAGAGGTGGCAAGTTCTAGGCGCGATCGCACGTATCCTTCTCGCAATCGATTTAAGCCACCGATTTCAATCCGTTCGAGTTCGCCCTCTACGACTTGAATTTTGACTGTACCGCTGCTGAGGTCTTGATTGTTGGGTAGGAAGGCTCCAGAGGTAATGTAGCGGTTTTTAATATAGAGTTGAATAATCGCCGATCGCAGTTCGAGCAACTCTTCAAACGTGACTGAACGGTTCTCGTAAGGCTGAATTAATTTGGCAATTTCGTCCTGTAAGACGGTGTTTCCCAGCACTTCTACTTTTTGGATAAAAAAGCGATCGCCCGACGGGGAAGTAACTTCAGGTGACTCTTGAATTGGGGGAGTTTGCAGTTCGGGTTCCGGTGGTGGTGAAGGGGTTTCATCGGGGAGAGGACGGGGTGTAAAAGAGGGATTGGGAATCGTTTGTTCGATCGCGTCTGGTGCGTTAGGGGGAATGGTGACACCTGGTGGCGGTGCGGATTGGGCGATCGCACTGAGGGTAAAACAAGTTGATGTCGCGATGCTTGAACCTGAAATGGCAACCCACCTGAAGATTGGGTACATATTTTTGTTAGTGAATTAACGACATTCTCGACTCATAACAAGTTTCCCATTCGGCAGTCGATACACGCCTTGGGGTTCTACAATTGGATCGCCTTTTTGCCAAGAACGATTTGGGTTGGTATTTGAGGATGTGGTGTCGCTGGGTAAAGTTTCCACATCTACTGTGGGAAAGTCGGACATTTGGACATCTCCAGGGCGCTGCGGTAAGCCACCCGTACCTGTGACGGTAAAACTTCCCCTCGTTGGTCGTGAACGCCGGACAATACAGCTAGAGGCCAGAAGTCTGTCGGTGTCAATCCGATTTTCCGGTAACTCGGTGAGACTGTTTTGGATCGAGGTGGTATTGGGTAGGGCAATATTTCCCGAAGCAAGATTACCAGTGGCGTTAATATCGACTCGATTATTGCGTTCGAGGGTAGCAGGATCGGTGCTGCGGCGTGCTCTTGTGTAGTTTTCGCCGAAGAAGACAGGAGTGTTGAGGGTGATATTTCCACCTCTGCCATCACGGGCAAAAGCGAGGATATCGCTGTCGTTGAAAGCGAGGATGGAGTCAGCTTTTATGTCTATGTTGCCACCGCCTCCTGCACCAGAGTTAACCTGGCTGGTGATGTCACTGTTGCCCGATAGGCGAATATTGGGAGCTGTGATGTTGATACTTCCCCCAGAAGATTGCTCGGCGGAAGTTGCGATCGTGCCATTGTTAGCTTCTAGGGTATCGCGGGCTGTAATGTTGATATTGCCTGCTGTTCCTTCTCGCGTGCTGCTGGTGGATACCCGTGCCCCATCGCTCACCTGCAAGCGCCCCGTGTTAATGCTCAAATTCCCTGCATCCCCACTCCCTTGACTCTCAGCAGACAAGCCACTGCGAAACTGACCATTGGCTGATCTACCAATCACCTCAACCGAATTCCTTGCCGTAATCTGCAAGCTGCCGCCCTTGCCTTGACCTGTAGTAGCGCTTGATACCACCGCCCCATCGCTCACCTGCAAACGCCCCGTGTTAATGCTCAAATTCCCTGCATCCCTACTCCCATAACTCTGAGCCAACAAGCCACTGACAAGCCGACCATCGGCTGAGATCCCAATCACCTCAACCGAATCCCTTGCCGTAATCTGCAAGCTGCCGCCCTTGCCTGAATCTCTAGTAGTGGTTGATACCTGTGCCCCATCGCTCACCTGCAAGCGCCCCGTGTTAATGCTCAAATTCCCTGCATCCCCACTCCCTTCACTAGAAGTAAACAAGCCACGGTCAAACTGACTACTGGCTGAGTTACCCATCAGCTCGATCGAATCCCTTGCCGTAATCTGCAAGCTGCCGCCCTTGCCTGAACCTCTAGTAGCGGTTGATACCGCTGCCCCATCGCTCACCTGCAAGCGCCCCGTGTTAATGCTCAAATTCCCTGCATCCCCACTCCCTTGACTCTGAGCCGACAAGCCACTGCCAAACCGACCATCGGCTGAGGTTCCACTCACCTCAACCGAATCTGTTGCCGCAATCTGCAAGCTGCCACCGTTGCCCTCACTGACAGTACCGGATTGTACTTGTGCCCCATCGCGCACCAGCAAGCGCCCCGTGTTAATGCTCAAATTCCCTGCATCCCCACTCCCTTGACTAGAAGTAAACAAGCCACTGGCCAATTGACCATCGACCGATCTACCAATCACCTCAACCGAATCTGTTGCCTTAATCTCCAAGCTGCCACCCTTGCCTGAAGCTATAGTACCGGTTGATACCCGTGCCCGATCGCGCACCAGCAAGCGCCCCGTGTCAATCCTCAAATTCCCTGCATCCCCACTCCCTTGACTAGAAGTAAACAAGCCACTGCCAAACTGACCACTGGCTGAGGTACCAATCACCTCAACCGAATCTGTTGCCTTAATCTCCAAGCTGCCACCCTTGCCCGAACCGAAAGTAGTGGCTGATACCACCGCCCCATCACTTACCAGCAAGCGCCCCGCGTCAATCCTCAAACTCCCTGCATCCCCACTCCTTTGACTCTCAGTAAACAAGCCACTTATAAACCGACCATCGGCTGAGCTACCAATCACCTCAACCAAATCTGTTGCCATAATCTGCAAGCTGCCACCCTTGCCTGAACCGCTAGTATCGGCTGATACCCGTGCCCCATCGCGCACCCGCAAGCGACCCGTGTCAATCCTCAAATTCCCTGCATCCCCACTCCCTTGACTCTGAGCCGACAAGACACTGACAAACTGACCATTGGCTGAGCTACCAATCACCTCAACCGAATCTGTTGCCATAATCTGCAAGCTGCCGCCCTTGGCCGAACCGAAAGTAGCGACTGATACCTCTGCCCCATCGCGCACCAGCAAGCGCCGTGTGTTAATGCTCAACTCCCCTGCATCCCCCCCCCCACTCCCTAACCTACTACTCTGATCAACCAAGCGACTGTTATAGGAACCATTGGCTGTTGATTCTCCAATCACCTCGATTGAATCAGCAGCCGTAATCTGCAAGCTGCCACTCTTGCCTGAACTTCCAGTATAGACTGATACCTCTCCCCTATCGCGCACCAGCAAGCGCCGCGTGTTAATGCTCAAATTCCCTCCACCCCTAGTCCCAGAAGTAGACAAGCTACTGCCAAACTGACCAGTGACTGAGGTCCCACTCACCTCAACCGAATCTGTTGCCGTAATCTGCAAGTTGCCACCGTTGCCTGAATCGAAAGTACTGGTTGATACCAGCGCCCCATCGCGCACTAGCAAACGCCCCGTGTCAATCCTCAAATTCCCTGCATCCCCATCCCCACCCCCATTACCCCCAGTAACCAAGACACTGGGAATCCCACCATTGGCTGAGTTCCCACTCACCTCAACCGAATCTGTTGCCGTAATCTGCAAGTTGCCCCTCTTGCCTGAACCGTCACTAGAGGCTGATACCCGTGCCCCATCGCGCACCAGCAAGCGCCCCGTGTCAATTCTTATGTCTCCTCCAGTTCCCGTTCCTGTGGTTCCCACATCAGCCGTCAGGTATGAAGCGTCCCTCAGCTCAACCTCTGTTGCGCGTACCAGTACCTGTTTGCCATTTTGTGCCCCCCAGGTGTTAGCGAAAATATACGAGCTTTGTGTCATCGAAAACTGCCCACCGCGAATCTGAATGTCACCGCCTCCTTCACCACTGGCATTCACAGATGCCCCGTTTGATAATGAAATATTGCCAAAATTATTAATCGAGTCATAGCCTAGGGCAAAGCCGTTCCCACTAGAACTCAAACTTACTTCTCCCACTCGGGCCACACTGCCGAGTTCAATGCGTCCTCCGGCTGCTGTCAGTCTCCCGGAATCTAGGAGTACATCTCCACCAACTAACGCTAAAGTTCGACCCGGTTGCACCTGTAGCCCTCGGGGAAGACCTCCTGAGTTAGGTTGATCGATTAAACTTGGTGCTTGCGATCTATTAACAATGGGTTGAGCAGCAACGGCATTAAACCACAAAGCTGAGGGACTGACGCTGAGTAAATTACTCGAACTCGGTTGTGAAGCGCTAAATAGTCCGGTATCCCCTAACTTAACGGCATTCGCTGTCGTTGCCAAAAATGAACCCTGCACGTCCAAACTGGCAGATGGCCCGAACACAATGCCGTTTGGATTAATCAAAAACAAATTAGCATTGCCATCAACTCCCAACCTGCCATTAATTTTTGAACGGTTCGCCCCGGTTACGCGCGAGAGAATGTTTAATATCCCTGCTGGATTGGTGAAATAAGCGCCTCTTCCTTCTAAAACACTCAATTGTTCAAAACTGTGGAACAGATTAGCGCCTCGTATTGCGCCACCATCAATGCGATCGCCTTGAATACCCTTGATAACATCGGGTGTAACGACAGAACTTTCAGCACCTAGCGTATTGTCAGGCACGATTTGGGCGTTAGCGCGATCGCCCCCTCCTACGAGGAGTGTCCCAAATATGGCGACGCAACCCCCAATCTGCCACTGCCAACACCGATCGAACCAGCTTTTAGCAATCATAGGTTGGTTTCTAAAACATATTGATAAATCTATCACTATAGTTTCTTTTTGAGTGGCCTTAACTCACATCTTGTACATACCCGATAAACAGCCTCCAAATAAATTTCGAGCTGAAAGCTTAAGTTCGCTTTTAAACCCCACCTAAACGTAAGCTGCTTAAGAAGTGGGGGTCTCTAAACCATTTTTAATTATGAATAATGAATCGTCTAAATTCAGAATTTTTCTAGCCCTATAAATAAGGCAATTCTGGGAGACTAAGCACTCCATATACGAATTCTCTGCGATTGCATTGAGAAAAGCAAGAAAAATGCAAACAATTCTTGCCCGTGCCCAGCAAGCGAGCCTACACCTTACAGTCGTTGATGCCTTCAGAGTATCAGCGCGATAATGTCCCGCTAACATTGCAGGCTTATGCAAGCTTGCCTGCACAAGTATGTATTTTTATTAGTTGGGTTATGTCATTAAGTTGGCACAGAACGTTAATGCGTTCTTTCTATTTGACCTCCTATCCTATAAATCACGCAGATGAAATTATTAGGAGCAACCAACTATGCCTTCTGAAATAACTTTTGGAAAAACAACTTCTTCTATAAGTCCTTACATTGAAAATGAGTTGGAGGTCAAACCCATCGCGACCATCCCAACTGATATTGCATTCCAGGCAGACCTTAATAGCAAAGGTGTTGCAGATGCTCGTGGAGGCACACTATCCCAGATTTCAGAAAGTGCTATTTTGCCTGTTGGCAATAAGGGTTTCACAGGCAATGTCTACATTGATGGCATTCTCTGGGGTGGAAATAATTGGACATCAGGTTCATCGTCAACAACAACGATTGATTACTCTTTCTGGAATTCCCAAACTGCCAGTTTTGATGACGCCTACTACGACGACATCGCCCAAAACCCCTATGACTGGTTTTCAGGGGAAAAAGCTTCTATGGTAAACGCTTTAAACAGTTGGTCAGCGGTTGCCAATATTCAATTTGTGAATGCTGGGGACAATAATGAATCAGCTACCCTTGGCTTCTATAATGTGGGTAATGCCGATGCGGATGATAACTTAGGAATGTTCTGTCCTCCTGGAACAGATGGACAGGGAATTGGCTATTTCAACAGGGAAGGAGGGGGTTGGAATACTAATGGAATAGCGCAAGGTAACTTTAACTTCACCACTTTAATTCATGAACTTGGACATGGATTAGGGCTGGCTCACCCCCATGACAATGCAGGCGGTTCATCAATTTATCCAGGAGTTACCGCCGCCTTTGGTGATACAGGGGAGTATGGCTTGAACCAGGGCGTTTACACCACCATGTCCTACAATGATGGGCTAGTTTACAGTGGTGGCGATCCAGGTACACGGGACTACGGCTATCAAGGCACACCTATGGCGTTTGATATTGCTGCTATTCAGTATCTTTATGGGGCAAACAACAGCTACAAAACTGGTAACGACACATACTTCCTGCCCACTGCCAACCAATCAGGTACCTATTATTCCTGTATTTGGGATGCTGGCGGAATTGATACTATTAGTGGTGTGGGGGCACTATCGGGTGTCAAGATCGATCTCAATGATGCCTCGCTCAATGCTGATGTAGATGGGGCAGGTGCTGGTGGTTATATCTCTTCTGCCAAGGGCATTTTTGGCGGATTTACTATTGCTAATGGTGCAATAATTGAGAATGCCGATGGTTCTGCTTTTGCCGATCTGATTACTGGCAATGAGTTCAATAACATTCTCAACGGTGGGGCTGGCAATGACTCTTTAATCGGCGAGTCTGGTAATGACACCCTTAATGGTGGGGCTGGCAATGACACCCTTAATGGTGGGGATGGCAATGACTCTCTCGTGGGTGGCAATGGCAAAGATATCTTAACTGGTGAGAGTGGGAGCGATCGATTTACCTACACGGCTCTCAGTCAATCCTTGTTAGCCAACTATGATGTGATTACTGACTACTCTATGGGTGACCAAATTGATGCTCCTAGTTATATAGTTCCAGCAACACTCACTACCTCTGTTGGTAATGCAGCTAGTTTGAGTGAAGCAGCTATCTCTACTTTACTAACCAGTGGTGTGTTTACAGCCAACAGTGCTGAAGCATTTACAGTTTCTGGTATAGCCGGAACCTTCATCGCTTTCAATGACGCAGTGGCTGGATTCAATTCTGCAAATGACTCCCTCATTTTCCTCAAGAATTATACGCTTGGCTCTGTTTCAATTGTTTAGAGGTGGTTAATCATAGGTAGACATGAGAAGAAGGAGCTAAAGTTGGGTGGGCAATGCCCGCCCTGTCAAGGTGCTATCGACGTACTTACGTCATCCTAGCTGTCGGATTTCGCCCGTAAACCAAATTGATGGTCGATTACGCTTAAAAAGCACTCGATCGAACGATCCTTTTCGAGGGCTGTGCTAACGTCAGCAACCAAATTTCAAGCGCTTGAGGGTTTTCTTCACCACCTAAATAAATAATGTAGTTAATTGCGGCGTTGCTGATTCTGGCGTATGAATAAACTTTTCGCTTGATGTTACAAAACTCGCTCTACTTGGCTTATAGCCATTCCGAAAACTTGAATTCATACTTGTATTCAGCAACGCCTCATTTTCAAGTGTACTCGCGCGAAGGAGGAGTTTATGGACATTCAAAACCTATCGTTCAGACGGAACCTCAAATTTCTAGGTGGTTCGGCTGTTGGGTTGGCGGGATTGCTAGCAGTTTGGATTGTAGGTGGCAACTATATCGCCTCTGTGCAAGAAAAAGAAATCGAGCAGGATTTAGCAGCATTTGCCCAACGGTTTCCCAAAACTGAGCCGAATGATGCGGCGTTGAAACTGGCAGCCTCCCTCGCTAAAGTGGGGTTCGATGGAGGGGCAACTTTCTCTTCTGTCGATCGCTCCATCAAGTCTAGGGCTGATTTTAAGCCTTCAGAGGACGATCGAAAGGCATTTGAAGAAATCAGACCAGAATTAAAGCAGTACCTAGACGCTGAGCTTGCCAAACCAAACAATACCGTAAATCCACCTTCAGAGAAATTACAGCGCTATCTCGCCTCCCGGCAAACGGCTTTAGCAGAACTTCGCCAGCAGGTTTTAAATAATGAAGTGCCGCACTGGGGAACAGATATTAGCAGGATTCTGGAAGGAGATTTTATGGTTCTCATACCCAATTATTTAGGGCAGGCTACTTTCCAACAAGTTTTAGCCCTAGACATTCTAGAAAAATACCGTAAAGGTCAGACGGAAGCAGCAGCAGAAATGCTGGAAGTATCCTGGAAAATCAACCAGCCTTTAACAGAAAGCCCCCTCTTCCTGCCTCAACTTGTGGCTTCGTTTGTGACTAAATATCCAGCAGGGGTAATGCGGAAAGCCGATAGCCTTCCAGCCCAGTGGCAGCAGCGCTCGCTGGAACACGATTACCGAGAATCGCTATTAACATCCTTGCAGGGAGAATATTTGTTTCAGTTCAAAGTTTGGCAAAACCTCGTTTGGAAATACTCCGGGTCTTCGATACAAGAACCATCAGGGGCTTATGATTTGGTGGGAATATTTGTACCATTTAGGTTCCCATACGATCCCCAAACTTTACAAGAAAAAATCTTAAACTGGACTTTATCTCATGTCCTGGTGTGGTTCAAGCCGGTGATCGAACTTTATGTTCGCTTTTGTGCGATCGATACTTATCACGCCTATAAACGATCGCTTGCAGCATCTCGCCAGCAGAATGTTTGCGCTTCTGATTCATTCACGCTAGATGACTCCGCGTGGTGGAATTATATCGATAGGACATCTACAAGTTTTCCCAACCAAACCAGTAAAGCAGCCAAGTCTATGCTGGATTTGGAACTGACTCAGAACATTTTGCAAGTCAAAGCATTAGCAGCCAAAACGGGAAAATGGCCGCCATCGGTTCCCGATATGAAGTCGTCTATTTGTCCGGGGGCAAAATGGCTGTATCGCGTTGCTCCAGATGGTACGATGTCGATCTCGTTTAGCGAGAAACCCAAATGGTTAGAGGAGAGATTAAAGAGCAAGAGATGGCTACCATTTACCTATAGCGACAAGACACCGCCACAGCTCAAAAACCGAGCCTCTACCCGACCAAAGCGATAATAGCACATCCCCACAGTTTGCGATCGTTAGTGCTGGCTACCATTGGCTAAGGAGCGGGGAAAAAGTGTCTCAGAACCCCAGATTTCCACGTACATCGGCGTTGCTTAACCAGGATATGAAAAAAATAAGTTGAAAATCCCCAAGCTTTGTCGATACTGGTTTCTATGACGGGTTTATTTAGCCCTTCATACCCTAAATCAGCAACGCCTTAATTGCAAACAAAAGCTAGAGCGGAGTTTAAATTCGAGGCTGGTTAGGTAGTAAAATCGAGAATACTGCAAGAGGTGAGTAAAGCTTCGTCTAAAATCTTGAAAAGAACCTACCATATCTTACTTCTATGCCAAGCCGACACCGCCGATTCTGTGTCCGCCATGTTCTGGTAATTTTATTCCTAACCAGTCTCACCATTTGTCTGTGGCTGAGTCATGTTTCTTTTAATCCTTTACAACTAAGATGGACAGAAGTAGCAACCGCACAGTCTGCCAATCCCAGCCAAATCGTACAACAAGGAATCGAACGATATAAAACAGGAGACGTGCAAGGCGCGATCGTACTTTGGCAAACCGCCTTAACCGCCTATCAAAGCACTAACAACCGTGCTAACGAGGCGATCGTTCGAGAAAAACTAGCCATAGCTTATCAACAAACCGGTCAATTCAGCGAAGCGATCGATTATTGGAAAGGTGCGATCGCCAACTATCGTTCCTCTGGAGATTTCGTGAAGGTGGGACGGTTACTCACAGAACTCGCTCAAACCTACAGCCGTTTGGGGCAAAATAGAGAAGCGATCTCGCTTTTATGCGGTGCTTCTGAGGCTGATGAAATTTGCCCCAAAAGTGAAGGAAGTGCTTTGCAAATTGCCGAAAAATTTAGAGATCGCCAGGGAGAAGCGGCGGCTTTGGGAAGTTTGGGAGAAGCCTATCGCCTCACAGGAAAGTACGATCGAGCCATTGAAACTCTAGAGGCTAGCTTAAAGATTGTCGGGGAGATTAACCCCCCAGTTTATCGCGCATCAGTGCTTAATAGTCTCGGTAATACTTACTTTAGTAAAGCTCAACTCAACGAGCAGCGTGCTGATTCTGCTAAGTCCAGAAATGCAGAAAATAAAGCTAATGAATTCATTAAAGAATCTGCTGCTAATTACACAAAAGCTGATAGTTATTTCGAGATCAGTCTCGAACAGAGTCGCACTCAAAATGATCGATCGAGTCAAATGCGATCGCTTCTCAATTTGATTCAACTTTATTACCGATCGAAATATTTTAAGTTACCCGATCGCACTAATAAGGCGGATCAAGCATTGCAAGAAGCTCTAACTCTACTTAATATCATCCCTGATTCTCCCAATAAAGTCTATGCAGCGATCGATCTAGCCGAAATAGAACAACCTGTTGATTCTATTAATTATACTTCATCTCAAGCTCAATGTCAGCCGCGAAAACTCAACGAATTGCAGGCAGAAGAACTCCTGCAAAAAGCTGTTTATATTGCTCGAGGCATTAAAGATTCTCGCTCGGAATCATTTGCGTTAGGTAAACTAGGTCATCTCTACGAATGCCGCAAAGACTACAATAAAGCCTTAGATTTTACCAAACAGGCAAGATTGGCAGCCGACCAAAACTTACGTGCTAAAGATAGTCTTTATTTGTGGGAGTGGCAGGCGGGACGAATATTTAAGGCGCAGGGGAAAGCATCTGAGGCAATTGCTGCTTACGAACGCGCGATCGCAACTTTAGAAGGTGAGGGAGGTATTCGAGACAATCTGTTAATTACCCAGCGAGACTTGCAATTTAGCTTTCGGGATACGATTACTCCTCTCTACCGCGAGTTTGCTCAGTTAAAACTAGAGCGTGCTGAAGCGCTACCTATTGCAAGTGTTGAATACCAAAAAGAGCTCGATTCTGCACTCAACGCGATTGATTCTTTGAAACTAGCAGAATTGCAAAATTACTTCGGCAATGAGTGTGTCTTTACCGTTTTTGAGCCGGAACGAGTTGATGACTTAGAAAGAGAAGACACTGCTGTCTTTAGTTCTATAATTTTGGACGATCGAACGGCGATTGTAGTGAGTTTACCCAACTCTGACGAGAAGGGAAAGCCAAATACTGAAAAAAGATTTAAACGGCTAGTCTGGATAAACGATAGTAAAAAACTTACAGAAGAAATCAAAAAATTTAGTATAGAAATTCAGAAATTTTACGATCCTACTGACGCTTTTTTAACACCAGCACAAAATCTATATAACTTGCTGATTCGCCCTTTCGCCTCCGATTTAACACCAACAAAAATTAAAACTCTCGTTTTCATCCAAGATGGGCTATTACGCAGCGTACCGATGGCTGCGCTCCACAATGGTGAAGAATTTCTAGTTCAGAAATACGCCATTGCTACGACTCCCGGTTTGCGCTTGACATCTCCTAAACCCCTAAATTTTCCAAGTCTGCGGACGCTAGCTTTGGGCTTAACCGAAGCTGCTACCGTTGATGGTGAAAATTTTAAGGCTTTGGCAAATGTCACTGATGAAATAGATCGAGTTATAAAGCTATTTCCAGGTAGCAAGAAACTCTTGGACGAACAATTTACTCCTGAGAGCTTAGAGCAAGAACTTAAACAAACGGTTTACCCGATTATTCACGTTGCCACTCACGGTCAATTTGGCACTCTTCCAGAAGATAGCTTTCTAGTCACGGGTAATAATGAGAAAATTACAATTACTCAGCTAGAGAGTGATATTCGCCGCTTTAGTAAAGGTACAGAGCCAGTGGAGTTGCTCGCACTCACGGCTTGTCAAACGGGTATAGGAGATGACCGCGCGACACTGGGTATGGCTGGCATTACGGTGCAAGCAGGCGTCAAAAGTGCTTTGGCTTCTCTTTGGTATGTTGACGATGCTTTTACACAAGAATTAGTCGCTGAGTTTTACGATAACTTGCGATCGCAAATGAGCAAAGCAGAAGCCCTAAAGGAAGCACAGAAGGCGCTGATCGATCGAAACAAGAATATACACCCCGCTAAGTGGGCCTCCTTTATCCTTATCGGTAACTGGCTATAGAAAGAAAAGAGCATTGTTACTGTATTAAAACCCTCTGTACAACAATGAATGAAAGTTGGCAAGCAGGTAAAAATCAGGTCAGGAAAAGTGCTAAATATGTCGGGCTTGTTGGCGGCGAATTAGATCGCGCTCGCTCTTGATGCGCGATATGCGATGCTTTCTCTAAAAGCGATCGCGTTACGCGGTTGCAAATTCCGTAAACTGACGCAAACGCGGTGGATGAAAGGCGAGGACAATATCTTCACGAGACACCCCCGCTTGCAGTAAATCGGTTGCAATACCTTCCTCAAATGACCTAAATATTCCCTTAACAAGCTTCTTAACTTTTCATCGGATATATTGATGTCGCAGGTTTTTAAATAAACTGAAGGTCGATAAGCTGTTCAACATTTAAATTTTTTGCCTGAAAGCCAGGGTGCAAGGAGTCTAGGCTTCAAAAATTCCAATTTAAATGCGTATCAGCTTATCCTAACTTCCGGCCGCAGCCAACTTGTCCGTTAGCTGCATCTTCAGCTTCTACCAGTTCCATCAAACGCTGGTGGTGGGTTATATCATTTATTGTGGATTGAGACTCGGAGGGAATTTATTTACTCATATTTCTGTCCTTAATGTTTCAAAGTAATTAAGATTCTCGGCTTCTTCAGGATCTGGACCCCAGTCTAGCAACCCCACTCTCAATTTTCTATAAAATACTAGCGCACTCCTCAATGCGTACAAGCCTATTCTCCCTTGGTATCCTAATTCTTCGCTGCGGGCGATCGCAAAATTTATCATAGTTCCACCATAGAACTGCCCCCTCCAAATGGAGGGGGTAATTTTTACTGAACGAAATCGCTCACAGGGATGAAGTTGCGAAAACTAGATGCGATTTAAGTTAAAACTATTCACCACATAAACTAAGAAAAACCATGCACAATTCATCGATGGAACCTAATTCCGGCTATAACAACTCCGGTTACGAATCGCAACCCGATTTGACTGCCGGTTACTCATCACCTAGGGCGTCAGTTCAGTATTCGGACTTGACAAAACTAAAGGTCTATGATAAGTGAATTGAGAAGCCGGTTAAATT
>NZ_JAUBQM010000104.1:0-17580 GCF_036701245.1 Microcoleus sp. Pol14D4 | reverse complement strand
TTTTGAACCAACACTGAATTGAACTGCTGCTCGCTCGAATTCTCTATCGATTTATGAATGATTTGCGATCGCTATATAGCAACCGCACTCGATGTTTATGAGGTTTTCACTTGCTGAAACTAATGCGGTAGATTCCTTCGGAATGGGAGTATATTAATGATAAACAAAATCTTTTTTTTCGCAGGGCGAGGGCGATTAGCGCACACACAAGAAGAGGAAAAGCCTAACTAATCTCCTCCCTTATTCCTCCTTTCCCAAATAACTCAAGCCTTCTCTCTTCGAGAGTTAGAATTTTCTTCCTTCTGCTATATAATTATCGAAGCGTTAAATATTTTTGCAGTGACAAAAACTACTAACAAAAAAGACGGCAAACCCTCTAAATATCCCTTTGACGGTCTATCTTTAGACGATCGCAATCCCGACTTCATTAAGCTTCTGTTGCCAATCTGGGAATGGCTGTACCGCTACTATTTTCGCGTACAAAGCGACGGCTGGCACAACGTCCCCGCTCAGGGAAAAATGCTTGTTGTCGGTTCTCACAACGGGGGACTCGCCACTCCCGATATGTTTATGTTCCTATACGAATGGTTCCGCAGGTACGGCACGGAACGCTTGGCCTACGGATTGATGCACCCCACGGTTTGGCAAGTTTCTCCTGATGTTGCTAGTATGGCGGTTCAGTGTGGAGCCCTCAAGGCGCATCCGAAAATGGCGATCGCAGCTTTGCGGAAAAATGCCGCAGTTCTCGTCTATCCGGGCGGCGCTCAAGATGTTTTTCGCCCCCACCACTTGCGCGATAAAATCTACTTTGCCGGACGCAAGGGATTTATCAAATTAGCATTGCGAGAAGAAGTGCCAATTTTACCAATCATATCGCACGGTGCCCACGATACTTTGATAGTTTTGGCAGATTTGTACGAACAAGCAAAGCAATTGCATGAATTGGGGATGCCGTGGCTATTTGGCATCGATCCAGTGGTATTGCCGGTGTATTTGGGATTGCCTTGGGGATTGAGTGTTGGGCCTTTGCCGAACTTGCCTTTACCCGTGCAAATTCGGACTCGCGTGTGCGAACCAATTGTATTTGAGAAGTACGGTTCGGAGGCGGCGCGCGATCGCGATTATGTTGATGCTTGTTTCGAGCGAGTTACCACCCAAATGCAACAACAATTAGATTGTTTGGCTGGCAAGTGAGAATTGCCCAAGTCTAGATTATTCTAGGTGGCAGAAACCGATTTTTTTACGAAAATATAGCGTGAAGCGCGAGGGATATGGGGAAACAACCCGGTTTCTTGAGTCCTGTGGGTAAGTCGTGACTACAAACATTTTTTGAAATCAATCCATTAGATTTATTTCAAAAACCGACAATTGCGGTACTAAAGCGGATTTTACCCATCTTAATTACGTGAAATACCCGAAAACCGCAGTCGCAAAAGTCACGCTTTTTATCATCCCGGTTCCAGGGAACATAATATCAGGTTAAATCAACGCAGATGGATAGGATTTCATCTGCGTTTATCTTCCTTCCTCGGCGGTGAAAAAATAGAATTGGCAAAACTAACCTGATTCTGTATAAACTCTCGATCTTAATTCTGCCTTCTGCCGAACGGTGACTAATTGCCCGATCGCCTTAAGCGCAATACTGGGAGAAAAAAGTACAGCCGGCGACTCAATCATGTGCAGAACTTCCAAAAATGCTTGACAAACTTTAGCATCTCCGATCAGCACTTTTAACACCAGATCCATGTAATCAATTGTCAGCCGCGTAGCGAGGTTTAGTTTTACACCTGTACTTCCGCGATAGCGAGAATCTTGACTGATAGCAAACATCCAAGGAATAGTGTGTAATTTTGCTAATTTTTCTTGAAATTGTAGCCCAAAGCCTGTTAAATCGCCTTCTGGATACCGCTCTCTTTGCTTTTGCAGGCATCGATCTAGCATCTGAGCATTCAGTGCAGCAACGGTCATTCCCTGACCGTAAACTGGGTTGAAAGCGCAAACTGCATGACCCATAACTGCCAAATTTTCAGGATAACGGGAGAGGCGATCGTAGTGTCGCAAACGGTTTTCTGTACCTCGATAGTTATAAATAGGTGTTATTGCTTCTGCATCTTTAATCGCATCATAAATTGTCGGGGTTGGCAGACTGCGGGCAAATTCTAGAAAACCTGCTTCGTCGGTCGGGGGATAATCGCGATCGCCCCTAGCGAAACCCACCAGCCAGCGATTGCCTTCGATCGGGAAAATAGCACCGCCGCAGGTGCGAAATGGCGGTGCTGGCGACACAAATACTGGCGCTGTGTCTGACAATTTACCGCTGCATTTATAGATGCGGCTGGCATAGCCGACAAAAGCATTGATAACGGTTTCTTGTGGAGGTTCATAGCCCAAACTTTTCAACCATTGAGGTGTTTTGGAAACTTTGCCGCCTGCATCGACTACTAAATCTGCATACAAATTCTCTGCATGGATGTTACCAGGATTGTGGCGATCGCGAAAACGCACCGATACGCCAGCAATCTTCGCGCGCGAGGCATTCGCCAGCAACCCCGTTACGGTCCCTCCTTCGAGGAAATGCACGTTCGTATTTTCAGCCAATCGGCGGCGAATTTGCCAATCCAGTAAATCCCGACTGAACATAATTAAATCATTTAGATCCGGGCTAAATTGCGGGGCCCAACCCGCCGGACTAAACCACCCGATGGACTTCGGATTTAACTTAGGAGCACCAGCAGCTATCAGTTCGTTTTCCAAGCCGGGAAACAACTCTTCTAGGATGATTTTTCCCCGATTTAAAAGGATGTGAAGGTGACTGGATTGAGGAATCCCGGGGCGAGGTGCGGGTTGTTCAGGAAAAAAATCTCGTTCAACAATACTTACTCGGTCGAAGTGTTTTGCTAATACTCTAGAGGCCAACAGTCCTGCTAAACTCCCCCCAATAATAATTGCATGACTTTCTCGCTGCACTATCGAATTCCTTCAAAGCTAATTTGCTATGGCATTGGTTGATGAATAGGGAACAATCTGTCTGGGCTTCTGTGCCGACTCTTAATATCGATCGACCAAAGATTTTCCTCTGCCATTATTTTAATCCGACTTACCATTACTACCATCTATCTCGGATGCGCCGCAGCGCACCTTACTCATAACTGAGAACTAACAACTTCACAACTGCCAATTTACATAGCACAAATATTCCTAAAGTGACAGCCGGCCGCAGACATATTTCTACACTTCCAACTGTAGGGGGATGCTTTAGCTCGTCAATAAGGCGATGCTTGCCATTGGGGGCATGAGTCTAAAACTATACATTGGTTAACTTGCGCCAATGAGCGCGCGCACCCACTCTTAACGAGGAATATACTATGTATCAAAATTTGCCAATAAATCCACAACTGTATAACATCGGGTTCTGGCTGGCCCAAGTGCCAGTAGAGCAGACTACTACAAACACAGCAGAAGACGCAGCACTCCTTTATTCCGGACCGCAATTTTTTATCGCCTTGATAGCTGGAGTGGTACTTGCGTGCGCTTTCCAACTCTTGCTAACAAATTTATCAGTAGCCGCGGGCCTGTCGTACATGGGACAATCCCACGACGACGGCCACCACTCGGATAGCGGGAGCTCCCCAGTCCGCCACATCGGCCGAAAGGTAGGTACTTGGACGCTAGTCACCGTCACCATTGCCCTATTCTTTGCTTGCTTGCTAGCAGTTAAGCTCAGCTTGATTAGCAGTCCCGGTTTAGGTGCGATCGTCGGTTTAGTCGTTTGGGCAACCTATTTCTCAATGCTTGTTTGGGTGAGTTCCACCACCGTCGGTTCCCTGATCGGTTCCGTCGTCAACACTGCCACATCAGGCTTTCAAGCCATTGTCGGCACCGCAGCCTCGGCCATCGGCGCAAAAGCAGCCAGCAACCAAGTAGTCGCCACCGCGAAAGCAGCAGCAGCAGCAGTGGGCCATGAACTGGGTAGCGCGATCGACCCCACAAGCTTGCGCGAAAACGTCGAAGACTACATCCAAAGCCTCAAACCGCCAGAATTAGACATCAAAGGGATGCGTAGCGAGTTTGAAAAATTGCTTAACGATCCGCAACTAAAAACCATTGCAGCCGAAAATTTGCCGAATCTCGATCGCCAAACTCTCGTAGATTTAGTAAGTTCGCGATCCGACTTATCAAAACGCGACGTTAACCGGATTGTAGACCAACTTCAAGATGCTTGGAAACAAGTAGGAAAACAAGGGCAGCCATCAGACGGCATCGCCCAATTAGTAGACTATCTCAAATCTGCCAAATCGGGAGATTTGGTCTCAGATAAATTGGCAAGTAGGGTAGAAAAAGCTCTCAGCAATCTGAGCGGTCAAAACTCTGGACAAAGCCCGACCATGATGTCCCAAGCAACGACAATGGCAGTCAATGCTTTAATGGGAATAGTATTGGGTCGCACGGATATTTCTGACTTGGATCTAGAAAAAGTAGTCGGTCAGCTCAAAGAAGCTAAAGACAAAGTTACTCAGCAAACTGATAAAATTACCGCTCAAGTCAAAGGCGAACCCGTAACTTACAGCCCAATTCGTGCCGACGTAGAAAACTACCTACTCAACACTTATTCGTGGCAGATGAACCCCCAAGCCATCGAGCGCGAATTTCGGGACGTTCTCTACGATCCTACAGCCGATCCAGGAACTGTGCGCCGCGAATTAGAAAAACTAAAACAGTCTTATTTTGCCGAAATCCTGGCTAGTAGAGGCGTTTTTACCCAAGACAAAATTAAAGAAATTTCCCAGGAATTAGAAGCAATTAGACAGCGCGTTTTACAAACCGCGATCTTTGCCGAGGAGCAAGAAAAATCTCGCGATTTGCAGTGGCGGGTAGAAACTTATTTGAAGCTGACGCCGAAAGAGGAACTCACAGCAGCAGGTATCGGGAGCGCTTTCAAAAAAATATTAGAGGATTCCGACGCTACTTACGAACAGTTGCGCGATCGGCTTTCTCCTTACACCCGCGACAGTTTTGTGCAAATTCTCCGAGGTCGCGAAAACTTCGGATTCCAGGAAGTAGAACAGATTGTTCAAGAGTTGGAAAGGACGCGAGATGTAGTTTTAGCAGATGCTAAAGGTCTGCAAGAAGCAGCGCAAGCCCGACTAGATAACCAGTGGCAAAGAGTGCAAGAATATTTGAAGTCTACGGGCAAAGAAGAACTCAATCCCGAAGGCATCAAGCGCGATTTGAAAACGCTGCTGGACAACCCGGAAGCGGGAATGTGGGCGCTGAGAGCTAGAGCTTCTAAGTTCGATCGCCAAACGTTGGTAAAATTGCTATCTCAGCGGAAAGACCTCAGCGAAGACCAAGTAAATCAGCTTCTCGACAGCACCGAAGAAACTTGGCACGGCGTGCTGCATGCGCCGCAAAAGTTGGCCGAAAAAGCTAAGGATCAGTACGACCAAACCACAACCGCCCTTGCAGATTACCTTCGCAATACTGGCAAATCAGAACTCAATCCTGAAGGGATTAAGCGGGATTTGACAAAACTGCTGGAAAATCCCAAAGAAGGAGCTTTAGCACTGCGGGGCCGTCTGTCTCAAGTCGATCGCGATACTTTGGTAAAACTGCTTTCTCAGAGACAAGATTTGAGCGAGGAACAAGTCAATCAAATTATCGACCAAGTGCAGGAAACTCTTGGATCGATTGTGAAAGCGCCGCGCCGTTTGGCAAAACGGGTGCAAAGCCAAGTGCACGATTTTCAGAGTGTTTTAGAAGATTATTTGCGTAATACGGGCAAGGATGAATTAAATCCAGAAGCCATCAAGCGCGACTTGCAACTGCTGCTGCATGACCCGAAAGTGGGCGCTTACAGTTTGGGCGAGCGCTTGTCGCACATCGATCGAGCTACAGTTGTTTCTCTGCTGTCTCAGCGGCCGGATATTTCTGAAGCAGAAGCCAATCGCATTGTCGATGGAATTTTGTCGGTGCGCGATGAGTTCGCACTGCAAATTCAGAAAATACAGGAGGGTATTCAGTCGGTAATTGATGGGATTCTCGGAAAAATTCGGGATTACCTCAATTCGCTCGATCGCCCTGAACTCAACTACGAAGGCATTACGCGGGACGTGCGGAAGTTATTTGACGACCCGCAAGCCGGATTTGACGCTTTGCGCGATCGGCTGGGTCATTTCAATCGCGATACTTTAGTAGCACTAATGAGTTCCCGCGAGGACATTTCCGAAGCAGATGCCAACCGCTTGATCGACCAAATTGAAAGAAGCCGCAACAGCGTATTGCAAAGAGCAGAACGCTTGCAGCAAGAAGCGCAGCTTCGCCTCGAAAGCATCAAACTGCAAGCCGAAAAACAAGCCGAAGAAACCCGGAAAGCAGCAGAAGTTGCCTCTTGGTGGCTGTTTTTCACCGCTCTTTCTTCGGCCGCTGCTGCTGCAGGCGCCGGTGCTTTAGCCGTCATCCGATAAAAAAGACTCAAGTTGCGATCGAATTGCAGATAGTGCCTGATGTGAGTTTATACTGATATCAGGCACTACTGTTATTAAAGGATGTTATCGGGGAGTGGGAACTGGTTTATTTAATTTGTTGGTACTTTTTAAGATTATTCGTAAATCCGCTCCTACAAGTTTATTGAGGAGAGTGCAAACTGTGAGTTTATACATTTTAATTAGCAGTTTTGCTTCGTTCACAATAAAAAAGTCAAAAGCATAATTTTTAGATTGTCTATTTTATGGGCGGATGTAAGTGAAAATTCGGCGGATATTCCTTACCTCTGCGATCGCAATTTTTTCGTCAGTTATGAACGTGGTTCAGGCTTCGAGGCTGGATTGACTTCTGGGTGTATTCCACCACTCCTGCAAGGATTGCTGTAAAACAACACAAATCAAAAAAGCTCTTGGAATAAGAATCTTTTTGCAGGAAAAACTCGACGCGACAGTCCGGTCTCTCCTCAATATTTTTTAGGTACAGTAATAGTAGGGTTCTAAACCCAGCACCCCTGTTCTCTCAACCGCCTGCCTCCCTGGTGGCGCTAGTATCAAACGCGAACTCAAAAAGTTCGATCGCCCGTTTCCTTTGAAGATGCCGATCGTCAGGTTATAACTTGTAAGCCATTAGGTTGTGCATAATAGGGAACTAAAGCTGTGAAAATACTACACTGACTGTGGGGGGCAACATACCGGATACCTTGGAAATACCAAGGGCTTTGCCAAGCCAGCCCAGAAAAGTCAAAACACGCAGGCCCTGCGATCGCCAATGCTAAACAACCTACGTCTCAAACCTCTCCTGGCTAGTTGCCGAGTAGCACCGTGAGGAGGGCGACGCCATGCAACTCCGAAAAAAAACACTATTAATCATCAGTGCAGCGCTGATCAGCCTGATTGTGGTTCTCTATGCCACTGCATCAACTATTTTGCTGCATGATTTTCACAACCTGGAGGCACAGTACGTCCGCCAGGATGTCGCGCGGGCTTTGGACGCATTAGATGACGATTTGTCGAATTTAGACACCAGCGCCCAAGATTACGCCGAGTGGGACGATACTTACTCTTTCGCAGTAACACAAAACGAAAAATTTGTCAAGTCAAATTTCGTCGATTCGACATTTGTTTACTTGAGACTAAACTTATTGGTGTTGCTGGACTCCAACGGTCAGACGATATTCAGCAAAGGTTTCGACCTGAAATCCAAAACCGAAATCCCAATTCCCGAAAGCTTAAAACAGCACTTGATCGAGGCGCTGCTAGACTCCTCGACAGGTTCGGGCGATCGCCCCGCCAAAACAGGCGTCCTCACCCTGCCAGAAGCCACGCTGCTGATTGCTTCAAAGCCGATCTTCAACAGCAACGCCCAAGGCCCACCGCGCGGAACCCTGATCGTCGGACGCTATCTCGACAGCAGCGAAATCGGTTTGCTTTCAAAACTAACTCATCTGTCAGTAGATTTTAGATTGCCGAGTTTGGATTTTAAAGTGGGAGCCACGAACTACTCCGGCCATGGCGCCAAGGCGATAGCTCCATCTAGGCAGGATTTGGAAAATCTCAAACTCAAAATTTCCCACCTCAAATCAGTAGAAATTTTAGTGGAGCCGCTCAGCGACAGCTTAGTCGCAGGATACGCCCTGATTCGCGACATCCACGGCAACCTAGCGCTGCTGCTGCGAGTAGAGACAGATCGCATCATCTACGGCCAAGGTCAGGCTACCTTGGAGCTGTTTACCTTATCAATACTGGCAGTAGGTTTAATATTTAGCGCGATCACCCTGCTGTTGCTAGAAAAATTAGTCTTGGCAAGATTGGCTTCCTTGAGCACCAGCGTCAGCAACATCGCAGCCAACGGCGACCCAGACTTGCGGGTTCATATGGCAGGAGCAGATGAACTCGCAAGCTTGGCAGACGGCATCAACAGAATGCTAGAAGCATTGGGCAATTCTCAAGTCGAACGTAATGAAAGCGAAGACCGCTATCGGTTGATGGCAGAAAACTCAACCGACATGATCACCAGACACGACCCCAAAGGCGTATTTATTTACGTCTCGCCGGCCAGCCGGGCTTTGCTGGGATACGAACCTTCGGAACTCCTCGGCCGCGTCCCCAACGATTATTTTCACCCCGACGATTTAGAAACCATTGCCAAGGCTCACTGGAAAGTCCTGGCCCTCCCAGTTACTTACACCGTTAGCTACCGCATCCGCCGCAAAGACGGCAAATACATTTGGTTTGAAACCACCGGCCGCACGATCAGCGATCCCCAAACCGGCGAAGTCCAAGAAATTATCGGCATTTCCCGCGACATCAGCGTGCGGAAGCAAACAGAACAAGAACTGCGGGAAAGCGAAGCTGCAATCAAAGCTTTGTACCAAGTGACTTCCGCTCCCCGTACAGACCCGCTCAACCACCTCTCTACCTTTGATTTGCGCCTCCAAGAACTGCTGGCAATGGGATGCCGACATTTAGGCCTGTCCGTGGGCATTTTGTCCCGAATTCAAGGCGACAACTATCAAATAATGGCTGTTGAGTGTCCCGACGGGTCGATCGTCAAAGACCAAATCTACGATCTGGAAAAAACTTTCTGCGTCGCTACGGCAATGGCAAAAGAACCGATTTACTTTGAGTCGGTAAGATTTTCTGGTTTTTCCTTCAACACCGACGATCGAGCTTTCCCCATCGAAGCTTACATGGGCATTCCCGTCACGGTGGGAGGTGAAGTTTACGGCACTCTGTGCTTCTTTTCTCCGACTCCTGTGACAGAACCGTTCCGAGCTGTAGACAGAGAGTTGGTGAAACTGATGGCTCAGTGGGTGGGAAGCGAACTCGAACGCCAGCAAACAGATGTAGATTTGGCAAAAGCTCGCGATCAAGCACTGGCGGCTACTAGAGCCAAAAGCGAATTTTTAGCCACCATGAGCCACGAAATTCGCACTCCGATGAATGGAGTCATCGGCATGACCGGTTTGCTGCTGGATACCCCCTTAACTCGCGAACAGCGCGATTTTGTAGAAACTATCCGCAGCAGCGGCGATGCCTTGCTGACGCTGATCAACGATATTCTAGATTTCTCGAAAATTGAGTCGGGCAAATTGGACTTGGAGGAACATCCGTTTGACATCCGCACTTGCATTGAGGAATCTCTAGACTTGGTAGCTGCTAAGGCGGCAGAAAAAAAACTGGAAGTGGGTTACTTGATCGATCGTACAGTACCGGCAACGGCGATCGGCGATAGCACCCGCTTGAGGCAAATTTTAATCAACTTGCTCAGTAACGCGGTTAAATTTACCGAAACTGGAGAAGTGGTGGTGGCGGTGACTGCCAAAAAGATTTCAGTGTCCGCGGCTAACGCTAAAGAACCGCCAGCAATTAATGGCGAATCGGCAGTAATTAACCCAGGATACGAAATACATTTTGCGGTTAAAGATACTGGTATCGGCATTCCGAGCGATCGCATGGATCGGCTATTTAAATCTTTCAGCCAGGTTGATTCTTCAACGAGCAGGCAGTACGGGGGTACCGGGCTGGGTTTGGCAATTAGCAAGCGTTTGGCCGAAATGATGGGCGGCCGGATGTGGGTGGAAAGTATGGGTAGTGTCGCGGGCAATCCTCCTGCCGATTTTAGATCGTCGGCAGTTTTTGATTTGGGATGGGCAGAATCTTGCGAAATTGCCGAAAAATATGGCTATGGCAAATCTGTACTCAGCAACAAGCCGATCGGCCAAAATACGAAATCCGTTGGCTCTACTTTTTATTTTAGTACGGTCGTTTCTGGCTGCAAGAATTCCTTACCAGTTAACTTGAGCAATTCTCAACCTGAATTAAGTGGTAAGCGAGTCTTAATTGTCGATGACAATGCTACCAACCGCAGAATTTTGACTCTCCAAGCTCAGTCTTGGGGAATGGTGGCTAGGGCTTCAGATTCGGCTCGTTTGGCTTTAGATTGGCTGGCTGCTAAAGAGATGTTTGACTTGGCAGTTTTGGATATGCAAATGCCGGAAATGGACGGGTTAGCTTTAGCGGCGCAAATTCGCCGGTATCCTGGTTGCGAAAGGTTGCCGTTAGTGATGCTAACTTCGATCGGCAGGCAAGAAATTCACCCCCCTGCTATGGAGATGGATTTTGCTGCTTTTTTGAATAAACCCATCAAACAATCTCAGCTTTACAATGTTTTAATCAATATTTTTGGAGAACAGACAACTGAATTTAAAGGGCAGCGCACTAGCGGCGCTTTCTTGCAAAGCATACCCGTGCTGGCTGAGGACTTACCCCTGCGGATTCTGTTGGCTGACGATCATTTGGTGAATCAGAAGGTAGCTTTGCAAATTTTACAGCGGATGGGGTATCGCGCAGATGTGGCGGGAAACGGTATCGAAGTGCTCGAAGCTTTGCGCCGCCAGCCTTATGATGTGGTGCTGATGGATGTGCAAATGCCGGAAATGGACGGACTGGAAACTACCCGCCACATCCGCGAGCAATTTTCAGCAGATTTAACTGTAGAAAATCACACGGGAGAATCAGAAGTTGCCGTAACAAATGAGCAATCTCACAATCGAGACGCGACCAAAAATCCCGCGGGAGGATCCGAAGTTTCCGCAACAGATGAGCAATCTAATAATGGAAAATCCAGAATCCAAAATCCAAAATTGACTGGCGAGGAATCTAACAACCGAAAATCGAAAATCCCAAATCTAAAACCACCTAGGCCTTGGATTGTGGCGATGACGGCAAATGCGATGCAGGGCGATCGCGAAGAGTGTATGGCTGCGGGAATGGACGACTATTTGAGCAAGCCGATCGCAATTGAGCAGTTGGTGCGAGCTTTAATCGCGTGTAAATCTCGATCGAACTCCGCATTCGATCGCCTGCAGCCGATTGTTTGTTTGGATGCCCCGGCGGAACAGATCGAAGGAACGAGTGAATTAGAAGTGCGATCGAATGTGGCTGTTGCGGGAAATCCCCAACTGACAATTCCCAATTCGCACGCAGTCGTCGATTGTGGTGCATCAAATCTCGATCGGGCTTTGTCAGAGAGTGGGGATTCCCTAAGTGCCAAGATTATAGAGGGACTGCGAGAAGTGGAAGCTTTGGACGAGGCGATCGAGATTTACCTCGAAACAGCTCCCGAACTGCTGCGAGGCATCTCTATGGCCCTGAGCAACGCCGATCCGCTGGCTTTGCGGCGATCGGCTCACTCTTTGAAGTCGATTAGCGGTACTCTCGGTGCTTTTCGCTTGTTTGAGCTGTGCGAGGAACTCGAAATCATGGGCCGCATCGGCACAAATGCTAACCAGCCTTTACCAGATCCGGCCTGCGCGCTTTTAGAAGAGGTTGAGGCGGAGTATCAAAGAGTTGAAGCGGCATTAAAAATAGAAATGCAGTCTGTTGATTGTTAGCGGTTAGATCCTGTCAGATTGATTTCTCATAAATTCACGTCCGCTCCGGGTAAGGCTGTCCATCTCCAGCAACAGTAGACAATCGAAAGTTATCTCACCCACCCCAAGGAGGGGACTGTTAACTATTAACTTACTTTTTAGTTACCAAAACCCAATCGTCCGCTGTTTTCACAATCTCAGCATTCTGCAAACCTAAATGTTTTAAAACTGGTTTTTCTAACAGAAAATAAGGTTGAGGAAGAGTTTGCCATTTCTTTTTGAGCGTCGGCGCGTCGGCGACAATAACTTGGCGTTGACTGTAAAAGTTCAGCGATGGACGGCCCAAGCGGTGAGAAGTAAACACCTGTTGACCAGCCGGAGTTCCTGTGCGGACAATTTCGGCGATCGGCTTAACCGGATAATCCTCCGCCAGTTCCCAAACCCAGTTATCTGAAGCCACCAATACCAATAGCGTCAGGTAAGTTCCCCAAATTAAAACTAATATAAACTGCCGATCTTTGCGGTGCAGCAACACTGCCCCCATTGTCATTGTCAAACCTACAAACATCAGCATTAACTGCAAATCTCGATCGGGAGGCACAATGTATTTCCCAATTTGGACTAAGCCACTGAAGTAAATGCAGCCGACAACACCAACTACAGCCAGCACTGCCAAAATCGCGGGGTGAGGCAACAAAGCAATAGCATCAAAATGTTCTTCTGCTTCCTCTTTGACCGGCTCTGGCGGCAGCCACAGTTGCTCCCAAACTTCAGCGAGATAACTGCCAACAGCAAGAGCAAAAGCTGGATAAATTGGCAAAACATACCACGGCAATTTAGTAGTCATCACAGAAATAGCCAGCAGATATACTCCAGTCCAAACCAATACTAATTTTGGCCCTGGAAAATTGCGATTTTCCCAACTCAAACGCAGCCCTTGCAGCCAAAATAACTGCCACGGCCAAGCTAATTTTAATATTTCTAAAAGATAATACCAAGGCGGGCCTCTGTGACTGCTCACAGGTTCCGAAATGCGCCGGAAAGATTCGTTAACTAAATTAGCGTGGATGAAATATTGGCCGTAGTGCAGCCATTGGGCAAAATACCAAGCAGCTACGGGCAATGTTCCGATCGCCAATCCGCCCCAAAGATACCCAGAAGTGAGGAGTCGCGGGGTATCCCAAACTAAAAAAATACAGCCAACAGCACCCAGCAGCAGCCCCAACATCACGCCCTTAGTCAGGCAAATGAGTCCGAACCCAATCCCCGCGCCCAAAGCGTAGCGCAAGTCGCGGCGCGATCGCAGCAAACACCACATCGCCCCCAGCAAAAAACACAAAACCGCCCCATCCAACATCGCCAAACGTCCGTGCCGCACCACCGGTAACAGCGTCAGATAAACGAGGGCAGAAAAAATGGCGATCGCACGCGGAGGAAACAACTCCCTGCCAATGGCGTAAAGCAGCGGCACAGAAGCGGCCGTCAGCATCGCCGGTACCAACCTCGCCGTGAATTCGCTGACACCGCCTGCTGCAAAACACAGCCCGATTAGCCAGTGTACCAGCGGCGGTTTGTTGAAATAAGGCATAGAGTCGATCGTCGGATACAGCCAATTTAAGTTGCCGCGCCAAATTTCGCGACTTACCTGCGCTGCAATGCCTTCATCCCAATCCCGCAAAGCCACGCCGCCCAGATTCAGCCCGAAAATCAGCACTGCAGCCAACAGAAAAGCCAGCATCCACACTTTGTCTGTAAAGCTGTCATTCCAGCGATTTTTCGGTTTGCGGCCCAGGAATGGAAAGATTTCTGACATAAGTTAAGAGAGTTTTGAGCGTCCCAAACTGAAGGTAAACTTAGACAGCAGTTATTTGCGACTAGGAAAATACCATGAACTTGCCTGTAATTATAGATATTATCATTGGCTTAGTCTTTATATACCTGACTTTAAGCTTGCTAGCTTCGGAAATTCAGGAACTGATTGCTACTGTTTGGCAGTGGCGGGCGGAACATTTAAAGAAGTCGATCGAAGTGCTAATTTCTGGAGGCAGCGAAGGCGCGAAAGATCCCCTGCAACTTAAGAGAGTTGGACAGTTAGCTCATGCGATTTACGCCAATCCGATTATCAAGGATTTGAATCAGGGAGCTAAAGGGGTTTTATCAGAGGGATTCCGCTCTGTTACGCACCGCATGGGGGATTTGTACCACGGAGTTACGGGTACTAAAAATGTTTTCGGCAATAAATCCAGTGGACCTTCTTATATTCCAGCAGAGTGTTTTTCGGCTAGCCTTTTGGAGACTTTAAAGGTTTCTAGTTTGCTCAGCTCTATTTCTAAAACCCGATTGGAAAGATTTAAAAATTTACAATTAGCACAAATTCAACAAATTGGAGAAAATCTGAGTTTGCCGGATGCTACTAAACCGATTATTGAGCAAGAATTTAGGTGGCTGACTGCGGAGTTCAATCGAGTTGTTGAAGATTATCAAAACAATTTAGCAAATTTGAACAACAGTTTAGATCGGATGTCGGAAAAGCTAGGATTTTATATTAAGGATTCTCAGGTTTATCTACCAGAAACCGAGCTGGCAGGGAGAGAATTTCAGAGGCAGATGGCATTTGTCAAGGCTCGTTTTGACAGCAAAATTGAGCGGGTGGCGCTGCTGGGGCAACTGCAACCGAGTTTCAGCAATCTGTTAAATACTGTTAAAAAAAGTCAAGATACGGTAGCAGAAATTATGGATATCCAAGAGGAGAGTCCGATTTATCAACAAATTCAAGAAACCTTGGACAGTATGCCAGAATCTTTGAAACGCAGCCTTTATATTTTAGCGCAGCGCGCTGAAAAAAGCGGCGGAGATACTCAAGAGCAGTTGCAGCGGTTTCAGAAAGAAATTGAAATGTGGTTTGACCAATCGATGGAGCGTGCTTCTGGTGTTTACAAGCGGAATGCTAGAGGGGTGGCGATTTTGCTCGGAACTGCGATCGCTGTCGCTGCTAATGCTGATAGCATTCATATTATTAATCGGTTGTCGAAGGATTCGATGTTGCGATCGACTGTTAATTTCTACGCTGAGCAGTTGGTGGCAAACAATGCTAAGACTAAATCAAATAATTTAACCAGTCTGACAAAAGTTCAACAGGATGTCGATCGAGCTTTGGAGCAGGTAGCTCTGCCTTTTGGATGGAGCGAACAGAATAGCTTAGAACGAGATAAGCAGGGGAATTTATTGTGGCCGGCGTTGATTGCAAAATTGTTTGGTTGGATATTAAGCGGTATAGCTATTTCTATGGGGGCTGCTTTTTGGTTTGAGGCGCTCAACAAGATTATTAATATTCGCAATGCAGGGAAAAAACCGCCATCTTCCACAGAATCTTGAGCGGTGCAGTTGCGAGGCCAGTTAACTAACTGTCATACCCTTTTAGATTTTAGATTTTAGATGGAGGAATGACTGATGACTATTGAGGTTTGAAGCGTGGGCTGACAGTTGGATTCTTTTTGAAAGTGGTATCACCGATAGGATATCGGATCGATAGGTAATTGCGCGTTTGCCGGAACTAAGGGAAAACACGCAGAATATAAATTCCGTGCGATCGCGGATGGCAGTGCTGCACAAATAGGGGAAACTAATAGATAGGTTAAATAAGAATGGGCGAAATAAACAAGGTCGCTGGCAGTTTCAGAAGCTCTGACTCCAAGGCTGTATCTACCGCTAAACAAACTTTTGGAGGACGGAATATGTTGACTTCTTTAAGGGAAACGACTCCCGCCTTGGAATACGCAAACCCCCCATCCAAAAGCTTTGTATTCAAGGACTCCAGCATCAATGAAGGTGGATATTTTGTTTCCAGAATTTTGGCTGGGGAATCTGACTGCATTGAGAAATTTACCTCGGCACTTCAAAAATCGGCCTCTATCCTTAGAGAGATTGACAAAGTTCGCACAACTTATGATGGCAGCGCCGACCAACTGCAATTAGGCTTTGTTATCCTCACTTCAGATTATCTGGAACCATACAAAAGTCAATTGCCAAAATCGCATAGTTCTCTGACTCAAAACAGCCGACTTGGTTCCTGTTATGCCGATCGACATTGTGATACACTCAACAACGGCGCTGGGCGCGATCGACGGTTTGCTAATTAAGGAGAGTGATTTCATGGAGGGTATGGAACGTACCGAGGGCGACTGGGCCAAATGCAATTGTAATTAGTGACGCAGGCGCGATCGAAATCAACGATTAGATCTGACTCAATCTCCAATCATATCAATTCGCTGAATAATTTGAATCACGTTTTTAGTGAGGTGGGCAGTCCTCACAGTGTCCGTACTAGCCGATAAGTCAATTCATTCCCAGCCATTGGTTCCCACTTAATATCAGACAGTTTTGACTGTTAGTAAATACGACCAAAATTCTTGGGAATTAGTAGTTGATTGTATCCCAAACCTAGCAGCTTCAAGCCATATAGAATTCTTCAAAATCTACATAATTCAGTTTTCCCTTGGATGAAATACAGCTAGGGAAACTTTAGTGGATTGTGCCTATACATAAAAACTCACACTCAAATAAAAACTACTAAATATAAGAAGAGGTACTTGAGGGTGAATTACCTCTACTATTTGCATTCCTCAACTCAGGCTACTATTAGCAAAATAAGGTCAAAAAAAAATGGATATATAGAACCTAGATTTATTTCAATGTTCCCGATTAATATTGCGATCTACTCCCATAGGTAGAGGCTCCAATTCCCCTTTTGGTCAACAGGTAACAGGCAAATGCAGAGCCAAATAAATTAATAAAAATATTTTAAAAAGTACACAAGGTTTCAATTTAGTGTTAATATATAATCAAACAAGCCTGATAAGATAACTCCGGGGTGTATCTACTAATAATGCCCTTAATGGAGTCTCCAAAATGAGTTCTACATTCACTCAAGTTAACTCGCAATCTTCTTTTGAAAAACGACCACTGCGCTCCTTAGTCTTCATTGACTCCGGCGTGGAAGATTACGAGTCACTTACAGCGGGAGTGCTGCCAGGACAGCAGGTAGTAATACTCGACAGCACCAAAAACGGCATCGAACAAATTACCTCTGAAATTGAAAAATACGCCTCTACTAACGGGGCGATAGACTCGGTTCACATTATTTCTCACGGCAGTTCTGGCAGCCTGCAATTAGGCAATACCGCTCTGGGTTCAGATAACATAGAGCAATACAAAAACGAGTTGCAAAAGTGGCAAACTTCACTAGCCCCACAAGCAGACATCATGCTGTACGGCTGCGATGTAGCAAGCGGTACAGGTGCTAATTTCGCCGATCGATTCAGCCAATTAACCGGGGCTGACGTTGCGGCATCGACCAACACAACCGGCAGCGGCGGCGACTGGAATTTAGAATTTGCTTCTGGCCAAATTGAATCTCCCTCAGCCTTGCAGCCAGAGGCTATGGCTAGTTACCGAGGTGATTTAGCTACGATCGTAGTAGCCAACAATAGCGATAGCGGGCCCGGTTCATTAAGAGCTGCGATTGCCACCGCTGTTGCAGGGGATACAATTACCTTCGCTCCAGGTTTAGCCAGCCAAACCATTACCCTCACCAGCGGTCAACTCGATATTCCCGCTGGCAAAAACATTACCGTTGACGGCGCTGCTGCACCCGGTTTAACCATCAGCGGCAACAACGCATCCCGCGCCTTTTTTGTCAATGCCAACGTTGCGACTGCTACTAA
>NZ_JAUBQM010000103.1:0-18334 GCF_036701245.1 Microcoleus sp. Pol14D4 | reverse complement strand
GGGTCATTACTCAAAACAATTTGAAGGAATATAGCTTCAGCTTATCACCCTTCTCTCAAGAATGAAATAGCCCTGAATAATCCCCAAATATCAATATTTTGCTTAACAAACAAATTAACGTCTTCAGCTAAACGCTGATCGGGATTATCAACCTTATCATTGAACTTAATTTTGTAGAAACCTTGATTGCTAAAATATTTCTTCAGTAAGTGATTCGTTAGCCACTTTCGCCAGTAGAGTTGCAGTACATTTTGCGAATAGAAGAAGAAAACCATAATGGGCGTGAATATGGCAAACAGACCCAATAGCATCAGCCACATCTTATAGAAGTCTGAAACATTCTTTCCCGTGACTGCATTCATCAAGTCTCGCATAATATAGCTCTGGACTATGCCCACAGCATTGAAACCTAGCATTAATAACATTACGAGGGCGAACAACCCCCTAGCTCCCCATTTTTCTCTGGAAAAGAAGTAGGGGTTGGCGATCGACCAAAACTGCTTTACCGACTGCTTCAATTGATTCATCTTTTCTTATGGGTAAAAAAAATTTGCTTTGGTGGAAACTACCTGTAGCCGATGGGGCAATTCTCATCGTTCTTGTCCATCAGCGACACCTGGTATGGGTGATACTCCCGTGGTACTTCCCTAATGATGCTCGGATCACTTCAGGATTTCTATCTTAAGGTAGATGACACATTTTAAACTTCAGTAAGTTTACGGATTTTAAATCAATACGGTTCAGTTAATTTTTTTTTGTCCGAAGAGAGCTTTGGGCGAAGCATAAGCCCTTCGGGCAGGCACGCGCCTTCGCTGTATCTATTTTTCACAGTGTTTTGTCTCCGTGAGTGTCTTATCCCAAGCGTATTGAATTATTGGTGAAGTCTCGATCTTCTCTTCTCTTCCTACCCTACCCTTCGGGAACCCCTGCGGGGAACGGGAACGGCTTCGCCGAAGGCGTCTTCGCGGTTCGTTCAAAAAAACCTCGAGTTCACAACCCGCTGAGGATTGCGATATAAGTTATGCAATTGCTTGACCACTTTCGCAATCACATGGTCAAACCCGCCTCTAAAACTCAAAACGGAATTAACTATCTAATCAGTTCAGCAAAACTATAAAAACTGATAATTAATAACAACAAAGCTGTCAGATGAGTTAGTTGAAATTGAGGCCGCGGGCCGATAGATTCCCGCACCAAAATTGAAAAAGACGAACCAATTATATAACTCAGAGACAGCGTTAAATACTGCCACTGTAATGTTACACTCCACAGCCCGAGCAAAATCATCGCCAAAGTTAACATTACCAACTCAACAAAGCGAGGCGGATTGTGCTGAGTAGACAGAATCAAAGTGTCCAACCAATATTGCCAAGGTCTCATGTTTTAGCGATCGAGCTTTTAGATTCAGCCTTCTAGCTTAACCTACGATCGCCATTCAGTTTGTTGCTGCAAATACCTTAAAGCCTCCGCCGTCTCAACCTGCGGAAATTGCCCGTAAAAGCGACTGACACTGTAAAAAGGGTGAGGAGTCTCCAGAACAATCAACTTATCGCCCATCTGGGCCAAAAATCCCATCAAATCTGCCGGGGCGACAGGCGCGCAAATCCACAAAGCCGCCGGTTGCTGCGACTCCACAGCCTTAGCGGCCACAGCCATCGTCATCCCCGTAGCAATGCCGTCATCTACCAAAATCGCCAAAGCCCCAGTCGCGCTGATATTTGGGCGTCCAGGAGACAAATCTGCCAGCAGAGATTGAGCATTATTTTGAGCCCGGGGCAGGGCTGATTTTTGCAAGCGTAAATTGTGCTGCTTTTGCTTTTCCCAGAGGACGTGACCGTCAGCAGTTGCAGCCCCGATCGCCAATTCTAAATTATCTGGGCGAGTAATTTTCTTGGCAACAACCACATCCAAAGGACAGCCCAAGCGGCGCGCAATCGGCACAGCAACGGGCAAACCCCCGCGCGGCAAGGCGTAAACAATCGGTTTCACCGCCTTCTGTGTCATTAAACTCAACTTGCCGAACTCGTCCACAACTGCCTCGGCCAGTTTTTCGCCTGCATCGGCGCGATCGTCAAAAAACGGGTTAGAGAACATATTTTTGCCTGTACGAGCTCAACCAAACAATTGGAGATTGTGCCAGTGTTAATTGGAGATTGTACGCTCGACAGCATCACCTACAAGCTTCTAGCCAATCTCAAATCACCAAACCCGATCTAAACTATAAACTCTAGACTCCAAAATCTCTCCCTAATTGTAAAATTTATGTCCAGCGACTTGCAACTGAGCCTTTTTGACAACAATCAAAGTGCCACTTTCCAAACAGACTCAATACCAGCAAATGCCAAAATTCCCATTCCTCCCGGCACTTATCAAAATATGCAACAAATCGGCGAGCACTGCAACCGCTGTCACCGCTGCGAATTGGGCAACAGCCGCACTCACGCCGTCATCGGGCGCGGCAATCCTCAAGCCTCAATTTTGATTGTGGGAGAAGCGCCCGGACAAAACGAAGATGAAACCGGATTGCCATTCGTCGGGCGATCGGGCAAACTGTTAGATAAGATTTTAGAATCCGTGGGATTGAGTGCAGAAACCGACGTATTCATTGCCAACGTCATCAAATGTCGCCCTCCCAACAACCGCCCTCCGACAGCAAAAGAAATCGAAGCTTGCAAACCATACTTGCTCGAACAAATTCGCATCTTAGACCCCAAAATTATTTTATTAACCGGTGCAACAGCCCTCAAAGGTTTGTTGAGCGACAAGCGACCAATTAGTAAAATCCGAGGTCAATGGATTGAATGGGAAAATCGTTTGTGTATGCCTATTTTTCACCCGTCGTACTTGCTGCGCAATCCCTCCCGTGAACCGGAGACTCCGAAATGGTATATGTGGCAAGATATGCAAGCTATCAAGGCTAAATTGGATGAGTTAAAATAGCAATTATAATAACTTTTTGTTGATTTGTCGGGGCTGGTTACACCAACAATCTCTGATTTTTACCCACAATCTTAAAACCAGCCCCCACCCACCGAAAAATTATAATTAATTTTCATGTGCAATTGGTAGGGGGCTGGTTTCACCAACAATCTCGGATTTTTACCTGCCATCTACAAAACAAGTTCTCGCTTTCCATTCATAAATTCACGCCCCGTAGTAAAAATCCGAATTATGGTTGTCTCTAGTATTTTTAGTGAAACTCCTATCAATAGACAAGAAATTCCTCAAGAACTATTAGACATTGAAGATAAACAACGTACTAATCCACTTCCTTGGAAAGGGCAATTTTCACCCCAGTTCATCGAAACTTTGATTGATAAATATGCCACTAAAAATAGTGTGATTTTTGATCCATTTTTAGGTAGTGGAACAGTTTTATATGAGGCAGGAAGATTCGGACTGGAAGCCTGCGGAACAGAAATAAATCCAGCAGCTTTAATCCTAGCTAACACTTATAAATTCATCACTCTTTCACCAAGAAAGCGTGAAAAATGTATCAACTTTTTTCTCGATCAACTAAAAACAGAAATATGGGAGAGAATGCCACTATTCCAAACAATACAAAAAGAATTTACACCCAATGATTTAATAGATAAAATTGTAGACGTAGCCGTTGATGATGAAGAAAAGTTCCTTAATATTCTACATGAAGCATTAGTGATATTGCTAGACTTAGAAAACAAAAAACTTACAAAATCAAGAGTTTTTACACTTGCGAAAAATCTCGCTACTTTTGTCCTTAAACTACCCTATAGTAAAAAGCCGATAAATGCCTACAATGCCGATGCAAGACACGTTCCCTTACAAAACTCCAGCGTCAATCTTGTGATTACCTCCCCCCCTTATATCAATGTATTTAACTATCATCAGCAGTATCGCGGTTCTACTGAAGCACTAAATTGGAAAATTTTAGAGGTGGCAAAATCAGAGTTTGGTTCTAATCGCAAGCATAGAAGTAATAGATTTCTAACTGTCATTCAATATTGCTTAGACATCGCCTATTCTTTGCAAGAATTGTTAAGAATATGCAGCCCTAACAGTAGAATAATATTTGTAGTAGGTAAAGAATCAAATATTAGAGGAACGCCTTTTTTAAACGGGGAGTTAGTTGCAGAAGTTGCTCGTCAAGTATTGGGAATTAGCTTAGATATCCGTCAAGAAAGAAGTTTTGTAAATCGCTATGGAAAAACTATCAAAGAAGATATACTACACTTTACAAAAAGAGAAGACTTACAATATTATTTTGCCATACATCAAGCCAGAAGTCTTTCTATAGAAGCTTTAATATCTGCTTATTCCGTAGCGAATGAACAAGTAAAAGATGAAATTAAGGATGCTATCGATAAGGTTGCCACAGTACAGCCCTCACCTTATTTCGAGCTGCAGCGTTCACGGAAAACCATTGAAATACTCAACCCAAAAGAAGAAAATTATGTTTAATTTAGCTCAACCACATGGGGACAAACTAGCAGCATTACTTGATAACGTGAAATTACCTCCTACAGATAAACGGCGTGTTAATCAAGCAATCGAATACTATAAAAAATGGTTGAAAACGCTTAAAAACATTAGGGGGAATGATCTGAAAGTTGTTCCAGAGATGGTATCCCATCTAACCTCCTATAAGCGATACATTGACGTTGAACTAATTTTTGACAGTGACAATGATTTTTTGTACCGTCAAAAAGGGCAATTAAAACTTGACAACTCAATTATTGAAGAATTTATACCTATCTTAGTTACAACCGTCTTTGCAGATTCATTAAAGGACAAAGAATTATCCTTTGGCCCAACACAGTGTTTTTCATCACTACGATTTGAGTCAAGTTTAAAACTCAGTCCAAAAGGCGGGGGGATGAGTATTCGAGCCAAGGATCAAGATTTTGCGATTAGTAGAAAAATTTTTCTAAAAGCCTCTCATAACCAAGATTTTAAGGAGACTACCTCCCGCGAGGCAAATATTGCTTATGTTGCGGCTGAGTGTAAAACAAATCTTGATAAAACCATGTTTCAAGAGGGCGCAGCAACTGCCCTGGATGTAAAATTGAGTGTACCAGGAGCAAAGTATTTCTTGCTATGTGAGTGGCTTGATATGTCGCCGATTAGCTCATCACTCACGGCTATTGATGAGATACTAATTTTGAGAAAAGCAAAACGCTTATCGTCTAATATAAGAAGTGCTTTTAGTACGGTAGAGGGAAGAAAGAAAAATAAAGATTATTTTGTCAGCCATCTCGATAACAACCCCTTTGCACCGGAAGTTTTTATGAGATTTTTAAGTGAGATTGAAGGGATGATTGGTAAAGATGAACTAGACGAAGATGACGTGCTGTCAAGAGGCTATTTTTAAGTGTAAAAAAAATCATCGGAACCAGCGAAAGTTATGGCTTTGCCTGACAATCGCGCAACCACAAACGAATCGCCTCAGCAATTTCGCTTTCACTATCTTGACCTAATAAAGGACGAATATCCGCCGCAGTACCAAACCGAGAAACGATTTTTGCCAACTCCCAGCCCTTCTCCGTTTTAGTGAAAAATAACCAATGATATTGCTCAATTTCGACAGGTTTTCCCCCGCGATACTGCCGTTCCAAAGTAGTAATGAAAACTTGACGGGCATTTTCAGGAAGTGCATCCCCAGAATTTAAAGGTAGCGGTTCAAACTCCGGCCGGCCGGCTAAAATTATTTGAGGCAGCGCGTAACCGGACGGTGTGTTTTTGTTAGGAGAAAAGTGCGATCGCACAATTACGCGATTAGCATAACTCGGCAAATCTTGCAACAGGCGATCGACCAAAGTTTCTAAATCAGCGGCACAGGGCGATCGCACTAACAAATCATACCGACTTGCATTGATACTGTTAGTATGATTTGTCATAAAATCAACTGCCAAAGTCGGAGTTGCAACCGCAGATACCAGCAGATAAACACAGATAAACGCAGATAAAATTTTATTGGCGTTCATCGGCTTTTATCGGCTGTAAAAAACAACATTTCTATTGTTACTCCAACTCTTCACAAATACGGGTAAAAGCCGCCACTGGATCGGGCGCAGCAGTAATTGGCCGCCCAATCACCAGATAATCCGCACCAGCTTTCAAAGCAGCCTTTGGAGTCATCGATCGTTTTTGATCCCCTCCATCGGCCCATTTCGGACGCACACCGGGACAAACTAACAGAAAATCATCCCCGCAACTCATTCTTAACTGTTCCACTTCTTGCGGAGAACAAACAGCCCCAGCTAAACCCGTTTCCTTAGCCAACAATGCCATATGCAAAGCATATTCCGGCAACTCCAAAGGTATTTTCAACTCAAAAGCCAACTGTCGCGAATTCAAACTCGTCAACAGAGTAATTGCAATCAACTTAGGACTGGGTTTATCCACAGCCGCCCCTTCAGTCAAAGCCAACTGTGCCGCTTTCAAAGCATCTTTACCACAAGTAGAATGGATAGTCAATAAATCCACATTATACTTAGCAGCAGCCCGACAAGCACCAGCTACAGTATTCGGGATATCGTGAAACTTCAAATCGAGAAAAATCCGCTTTTCCCGCTGTTTTAAAATTTCCAAAATCCCCGGACCGGAACTCACAAACAGTTCCAAACCCACTTTCCAGAAAGATACTTGCGGCAGTTTGTCGAGGAGTGCGATCGCCTCTTCTTGACTCGAAACATCCAAAGCAACAATAATTCGATTATCAGCGTTCATCAGCATTCATCAGCCTTCATCTGCGGTAAAAAAATAGATTCAAGACACCAATCGCACAAACTTATTCTTCCCAACCTGCAAAACCTTACCGCATAAATCAGCCGGTGATTCAAAAGTAAGATTAACATCAGAAACTCGATCGCCCTCCAACTTCACCCCACCGCCCTGCATCAACTTCCGCGCATCACCGCTGCTTTTACAAAGCCCGCTAGCACTCAGAATATAAAACAACTTAGCCGGAAACTGCACACTTGCCAAGGAAAACTCGGGCACTGCATCAGCTTGTCCCGCCGCACCTTTAACCAGTGCCATTGCATCTTGTTGTGCGCGATCCGCTGCTTCCGAACCGCGATATTGGCGCACCACATCCACAGCCAAAAGTTTCTGTTTTTCTCGCGGATTTTCTGGCAATTCATTAAGTGGCAAATCTGTCAAGAGTTCAAAATATTGGGCGATCGAACTATCGGCAATTTTCTCCAACTTAGAATACATAGTCAGCGGGTCTTCCGACAAACCTACATAATTGCCCAAAGATTTCGACATCTTTTGTACGCCGTCAGTGCCGATCAAAATCGGCATCAGCAAACCAAACTGCGGTTTCATCCCAAAATGCCGCTGCAAATCTCTCCCCACCGCAATATTAAACTTTTGGTCGGTTCCCCCCAACTCAACATCAGCTTCCAAAGCCACCGAATCGTAACCCTGCATTAGCGGATACAGAAACTCATGCAGATAAATCGCGTTTTCCTGCTGCATCCGATTATCAAATCCCTCTTTAGCAAGCATCTGCTGCACCGTCATCGTCTTCAGCAGTTCCAAAATCTTCGCCAAGTCCAATTTTGACAACCACTCGGAGTTGTAGCGAATTTCCAAACGGCCGGGTGTGTCAAAATCTAGAATCGGACGCACTTGGTCTAAATAAGTCTTGGCATTTTCCGCCACTTGTTCGGCAGTCAACTGGGGGCGCATCTCCGACTTCCCTGTCGGATCGCCAATTCTTGCGGTAAAATCTCCGATGACCAGTACCGCTGTGTGACCGGCATCTTGAAAAGCCCGCAGCTTGCGGACGCAAATGCTGTGTCCCAAGTGAATGTCACTGCCTGTCGGGTCAATTCCCAGTTTGACGCGCAAGGGTCGATCGACTTTTGCCAGCAGTTGGGCTAAATTTTCGTCAGGGTTGCTAGAATCAGGTCGATCTGGAAAAATCTCGCTGACGCCGCGGTAAAGCGCTGAAAGGTTAGGAGTTATCATCGGGAAGCGATCGTTCATCATAGTTTTGCCAAAGTGCAGCAGAATTAGTTACACTCACTGGTTGACGCATAAAAACATAACTATCAAGCTACTATAATCCCAAAGCTGACCGGCTTTCATTAGCTGACCCCGCCCAAAAACGGATACCAGCCCCCGACAACAGTCGTGGAGATCCCCAAATTTTAGACTCTTGTTCAAACCCCCAGATTCATCTGTGGAATAAATCTAAAATTTAAAATCTAAAATCTAAAATCGACTGACAGTCTTTCGGGTTCGCATCTAAAATTAAAAGTCTTAAACCCCAAATCGAGTGAGGAAGTGAAATCCACGTGTCAACCAACGCAGTCCGCAATAACACGGAAAACTCAGCCCCCGTATTTGAGTTTGTTCAGTCAGTCAGTAAAGTGACCGCCGGAACCATACTCAGCATGACAATGCTTGCCAGTTCCGTAGTCGCTGGCGGACTGGTTGGCTTAGCGATCAGCTTCCGCAATTTGCCAGATGTTCGCATCTTGCAAACCTACTCTCCCACAGAAACTACCCACATTTACGACATCAACGGCAAGCCGCTAGCCAGCATCCACGACGAAGCCAACCGGGATGTCGTACCCCTCGACCAAATCTCCCCGAACCTGAAACGAGCTGTTCTGGCGATCGAAGATAGCAACTTTTTCACCCACAAAGGCATCAACCCTGGCGGGATAGCCCGAGCTCTTCTAGTCAACCTAGAGAAAGGTAGAACCGTGGAAGGGGGCTCGACTATGACTATGCAGCTAGTCAAGAACCTGTTTCTTTCTCCCCAGTCAAAATTTAGTCGCAAGGTAGCTGAAGCGGTAATGTCTATCCGCTTGGAGCAAATTCTCAACAAAGACCAAATTCTGCAACTATACCTGAATCAAATCTACTTAGGTCACAACTTGTATGGCGTAGAGACAGCCTCTCGAAGCTATTTCAACAAGTCAGCAAGTAATTTGACTCTTTCAGAAGCAGCCATGCTGGCCGGCTTAATCTCTGCCCCCGAAGAATACAGTCCTTTCGTCAATTACAAGTTGGCAAAAGAGCGGCAAACAATCGTTTTAGGCCGCATGAAGGATCTTAAATGGATTACGCCCGCCCAAGAAACTGCAGCCCGCCAGGAAAAAATTAAACTAGGCAAAATTACCTCTTTTGGCGGCTCTCAAGTTCCTTATGTAACACAAGCCGTAGTCCAAGAACTGACAAGGCGTTTCGGGCGAGATGCCGTGGTTAAGGGAGGAATGCGCGTTCAAACCACGATCGACCTCAAAATGCAGCGCATAGCCGAAGAAACCGTCAAAGCCTGGCACAATCGGCTTTACTACCAAGGGCTGTTTTACGATCGCGAGGAAGGTCAAATTGCCCTAGCCGCCGTCGATCCCCGCACCCACTTCGTCAAAGCAATGGTGGGCGGCGTCGATTACGAAAAGAGTCAGTTCAACCGCGCCATTCAAGCACGCCGCCAGCCAGGATCTTCTTTTAAGCCTTTTGTCTACTACGCTGCCTTTGCTAGCGGCAAATACGGCCCGGATTCAGTTGTGTACGACTCCCCTGTCGGCTACCGCGACGGCGACGGCTACTACTACCCTCAAAACTACGGCGGCGGCTTCTCCGGTGCAGTCAGCATCCGCAGAGCTTTGGAAGTCTCTCTCAACATTCCCGCCGTCAAGCTTGGCCAAGAAGTCGGATTGAATAAAGTGATTGAGATTTGCCGGGTGCTAGGCATCAGAAGTCCGATGGAACCGGTGATTTCTTTGCCCTTGGGTGCCGTTGACCTCACTCCTTTAGAAATGGCCGGAGCTTTTGCTACCTTCGCCAACAACGGCTGGCATTCTGACACCACGTTTATCGTGCAAGTCACTGACAGCAGCGGCAACGTCTTGCTCGACAATACGCCCAAACCCAAATTAGTTCTCAATTCCTGGGCGGCGGCATCTGTCAACAGCGCCCTGCAAGGGGTAATTAACAACGGAACGGCAAGGGCTGCTCAACTTGGGCGACCGGCTGCTGGGAAAACTGGTACAACTTCCTCAGAACGGGATATCTGGTTTGTAGGTTACGTGCCGCAGTTGTCGGTGGCTGTTTGGATGGGCAACGACAATTACAGACCGATGAGCTACGGTGCTACTGGCGGTACTATTGTCGCCCCTGTTTGGCGTGATTTTATGAGCCAAGCTTTGGAAGGCGTTCCCGCAGAAAGTTTCAAACCTGCTTCATCTTTTGAACGGCCTTAATTATCAGTCATTAGTCATTGGGCATTAGGCACTGGGCATTGGGCATTGGGCATTGGGCATTGGGAATACTTTCTTTTTCTTCCTTCTTCCTTCTTCCCTCTTCCTTCTTCCTTCTTCCTTCCATCCGTTACATCCGTCGAGCGAATCCGTTGCCGAACTTCCTTCTTCCTTCTGCTCACTATGATTGTTTTTCCAGCTCAGATTTCATCCGCTCCAGCGTTGAGTTCATTTGCTCAAACATCTGCTGGGGCGTGATACCAAATTGATTGAGCTGTGTTTTTAACTGCTCTACAGTCATCTGAGCCATGAAGTCCTCAGAAAGCTCAAAGCGCTTCATAAAAATACGGTAGCGCTCCATCATCGATTCCATCTGAGCGATGAACATTTTCTTGCCTTCGCGATCGAATTTGCCGTAACTGCCACCTAGTTTGATAAGAGATTGATAGTCTTCAAACAATAGCTTGGCTTCTTGCTGAACAATTTCTGAATCAAAAAATCCCATAGCTTTCCTAATTTTTTAATATTCAACTAATTTTGATTGAGGCGAGAAATCTCGCTGCTTTTTGTACTATTTTATCAGTTGCCGGAGGAAGTCCCTACCCCTTAAGGCACAAGAATAAGTAGAAATTTCCGTACAGCATAAGGGATGGGCATTGGCCAAACAGGGCATTGGGCTGGCGATGACAGTCAACTGTCAACTGACTTCAAACTTGACCGATGCGTTCTAGAGGCCAAAATCGCACGACAGCGCGGCCGATGATGTTCTGCTTAGGTAAAAATCCCCACCTGCTGGAGTCGTTGCTGTTGTTGCGGTTGTCTCCCATCACAAAGTATTCATTTTCTGGGACGCGATAAGGCCCCCACTGGTATTTAGGAGGTTCGGCAATATATTTTTCGTCGAGGGGTTTATCGTTGAGATAAACTAAACCTTTTTTAACGGCGACGGTTTGACCCGGTAAGCCAATTATCCGCTTGATGAATGCTTGGTCTTGGGTAAAGCCTTGTTCTTGCAACTTTTCAGGCGGGGAAAATACTACGATGTCGCCAGTTTTTGGAGGTTCGAGGTAGTAGGAGATTTTTTCGACTACGACCCGATCGCCCACGTGCAAAGTGGGTACCATAGAATCTGAGGGTATGTAGCGCGGTTCGGCGACCAAGGCTCGAATCACTATTGCTAAACTCAAAGCAATAATCACTATCTGAAGATTTTCTCGCTGCGACTTCCACGCTTTCTGCCACCAGCTTTCAGGCGGATTTTCTGCTACTTGTGTACCCAACTTATTTTTTTCAGATGTCATGAAATTCCTCGCTAAATAGTTGCCACTAATTATCTAATTAAGCTCGCTCAGCATTTAAATTGCATCTCCAGAAACAATCAAACCATGAGCTGGCTGGACACGCGAACCAGCCCCAAATATACAATTTAAAGGCAGTACAGCTTACCCTTGAAGTATGTCACTGTTAATTACTAGACGTGCAGTGCAGGCAGTCGCAAACAATCTTGAAAAGCATCTGCGTTGTATCTGCGTTCCATCTGTGGTTTCCCTATCAATCAAAGATTTATGCCATAACTCTCCTCTTGATATTAACTCATAAAAAAGGCAGAGAATTTAAATTCTCTACCTTTTTTATGTGAGGATTTTGAGTTGTTTGCGATTACGAGATTGGTTATTTCCAAACTTAACTCGCGATCGCACTTACTCAAACTTACTCAGCGCCTTGGGGCAGCAATTCCCGCTTTTGACCTTGCAGCACCTTAACAATTCCGTCCTCGCCCACATCCACAACAGCGGTGTCGCCGTCTTTGATGCGGCCAGAAAGGATTTCCTCAGCCAAGCTGTCTTCCAGCAAGCGCATAATGGCGCGGCGCAGGGGTCGGGCTCCGTAGCTGGGGTTGTAGCCTTCTTCTACCAGCCGTTCTTTGAATTTTTCGGTCACTTCCAGAGTGATTCCCTGTTCTGTCAAACGACCGAACACTTCTTTGAGCATGATGACCGCGATTTCCTTGACTTCTTCCTTGTTCAACTGGCGGAAGACGATAATTTCGTCGAGTCGGTTGAGGAATTCGGGGCGGAAGTAGTTTTTGAGCTCTTCGTTAACCAAAGAACGAATGCGGTTGTAATTAGCATCGGCTTGATTGTCGCTGAACTCGAAACCGAGGCCGCCGCCGCCTTTTTCAATCACCTTAGAACCGATGTTTGAGGTCATAATCAGCAGCGTGTTTTTGAAGTCTACGGTGCGACCTTTGGCATCAGTTAAGCGGCCGTCTTCCAATATTTGCAGCAGCATATTGAAGACATCGGGGTGGGCTTTTTCGATTTCGTCGAACAGAACGACTGTGTAAGGACGGCGGCGGACTGCTTCTGTGAGTTGGCCGCCTTCGTTGTAGCCAACGTAGCCTGGAGGAGAACCGATGAGTTTGGAGACGGTGTGCCGTTCCATGTACTCGGACATATCCAGCCGAATCATCGCGTCTTCGGAACCGAAGAAGTAGCCGGCTAGGGCTTTGGTGAGTTCGGTTTTGCCGACGCCGGTGGGCCCGGAGAAGATGAAACTGGCGATCGGGCGATTGGGATTTTTCAAGCCTACCCGCGCGCGCCGGATGGCGCGGGAAACGGCTTTCACTGCTTCTTCCTGGCCGATCAAGCGCTGGTGCAAGGTATCTTCCATGTGCAGCAGCTTTTCGGATTCGGATTCGGTCAATTTGTTTACCGGGACGCCCGTCCAGCTTGCCACGATTTGAGCGATATCTTCTTCGGTCACTACTGGCGATGGGTCGGTTTCGCCGGTGCGGGCCGAGTCGGTTTTTTTGGCTTGGGAAATAGCGCGAATTTCGGCTTTGATCGTCATTTCCCGATCGCGCAATTCGCCGGCTTTGTCAAAGTCTTGAGAACGCACCGCTTCGTCTTTATCTTTGAGGACTTGGCGCAGTTCTTTGTCAAGTTCTTTGGCTGCGGGGGGCAGTTGGGAGTTGATCAGGCGGACTCTAGAACCAGCTTCGTCTACCAAGTCAATTGCTTTGTCTGGGAGGAAGCGATCGGAGATGTATCGGTGAGAGAGTTTGGCTGCAGCTTCGAGGGCTGTATCCAAGATTTTCAGCTTGTGGTGCTGTTCGTAGCGTTCCCGCAAGCCGAAGAGAATCTCGATCGTCTCGTCAACGGTGGGTTCGCCGACCATGACGGGCTGGAAGCGTCGCTCTAGGGCTGCATCGCGCTCGATGTGCTTGCGGTACTCGTCGAGGGTCGTAGCACCGATACACTGGAGCTCGCCTCTAGCCAAAGCCGGCTTGAGAATGTTCGCTGCGTCGATCGCCCCTTCAGCCGCACCTGCACCTATCAAAGTGTGCACTTCGTCAATCACCAAAATCACGTTACCCGCTGTGCGGATTTCGTCCATGATTTTTTTGAGGCGTTCTTCAAATTCGCCCCGGTATTTCGTACCGGCAACGAGCAAGCCGATGTCGAGGGTAACAACGCGCTTTTCTTCGAGGATGTCGGGGATGTCGTTGTTAGCGATGCGCTGGGCGAGGCCTTCGGCGATCGCGGTTTTGCCGACTCCGGGTTCGCCGATTAGCACCGGGTTATTTTTGGTGCGGCGACCGAGGATTTGAATTACCCGTTCGATTTCTTTTTGGCGTCCGACTACTGGGTCTAGTTTGCCATCGACCGCCATTTGAGTCAGGTTGGCTCCAAATTCGTCGAGGGTTGGGGTTTTGGTGCGAGCGCCGCCGCCAGTGGCTGCGACTTCTGCGGTTTCTCCCAGCATCCGAATCACTTGGGTGCGGACTTTCGACAAGTCTACTCCCAGATTTTCTAAGACTCTAGCCGCTACTCCTTCACCTTCGCGGATCAAGCCCAGCAGCAGGTGTTCAGTGCCGATGTAGTTGTGTCCGAGTTGACGAGCTTCTTCAAGGGATAGTTCTAGAACCCGCTTGGCGCGGGGGGTGAACGGAATTTCTACTGCTACGAAGCCGGAACCGCGCCCGATGATTTTTTCCACTTCAATGCGCGCGTCTTTCAGGTTGACGCCCATTGATTTGAGGACTTTCGCTGCAACCCCGGTTCCTTCTCCGATCAGACCCAGGAGGATCTGTTCTGTCCCTACGAAGTTGTGACCCAGGCGGCGAGCTTCTTCCTGGGCCAACATGATTACTTTTATTGCTTTTTCTGTGAAGCGTTCAAACATGATTTATTCCCATCACCTGCTGCTATGTGCCCGTTTCGAGGTCACGCTCGCACAACGAGCGTTTGTGTTCGAGTGTTAACTCGTACTGCTTATTCTAGCGCGACACTCCCAACCTATCTGCCGCACTCGGCTGCGGTTGCAGATTCCAGGCTCATGTTGCAGGGTGGCTTTCAACTGGGAAGACCCAAATGGTGGCTGACCTACAACCTCCCCTAGACTGCAAGAAGATTGCTCTTCTCGGCCCGTGCCCAACCTACGACTGCGTATTGATGGATTCTAGCATAATCTTTTTGGCTGTCCTGCAGGTGCAAAAGTGATAATTCTCGAAGTACAGGGCGGGTTTTGCACAAAACTTATTAGTTAGATTCTCGATCGATCCCCTAAACTCATCCTTAACCTGCAGCCCATATCTAGAATTTGTTGCTTTAGGAGGGCGAGAGCGAGCTGGGCTTTCTTCATCTAAAATTTTGCCTCAGATCTGTTGGGAATTTGGGTAGTGTTCAGGTTGTCAGTTGTGCGATCGCTCCTGAGCAATTATTGAGTGTTACTATACTCCGAGGGGTTTGGCTCAGACTATACTCAGCAGGGTCAAAGACCTTGCTTTCGTAGCAGAGTGCTTTGGTCGTTAACTCGTCTGACTTAAAAGTCTGAAAATTCAATCGTGGAAAAGAATCTAAATCCTGTTTAAGGCGTAGTGAAAGTAAATAATGAACACTAGAAACTTAGATGACCAGGTAGAAAGTACCGACAATGGATCGATCGAAGTTACAAGTAAATTCCACGATGCAGCTACAACAACTTCTGCGGCTTCACCAAAAGAATTCAATGCAGAACAGCTAGGACGTGTCTACTTTATTCGGCACGGTGAAAGTACCAGTAACGAACGCAACATTTTTGCAGGAGTCCTGGATGTTGACCTCACATCATTTGGCCGATTGCAGGCGCGCCGTGCAGGTGTTGACCTAAAGAAAAAAGGTACAAAGTTTGACGCAGTATACGTCTCCCACATGAGACGCGCTAGGCAAACCTGTGAAATCGCCATTGCTGAAAGTCAAGCACTAAAGTCGTCCGATACCCCAGTTGAAATAGCTCATTGAATTAGCGAAAAATCCTTTGGCATTTTTGCTGGTCGTAACCTAAATTTGCTGCGTCTAGCACTGCTTGTAATTTTCCGGGTAAGGGTGGGATCTGCTGTTAAATCAACAGCTATCCCTCTGACTAACTGGTTAAAATCCCAAGAACATGGAATAAAGACATAATCGAACTAATCAACTTATTAATTTCGGATTAGAAATTGTAGAGGTAAAATGCTAGAAGCTATCAAATTTAACAATAATCAAACCGCCACAGCCGATTGGCGACTAACTCCTGGCTACTTGCATGAAGGTAGATCGGATTTTGAATCAGCACATATTTTGCTAGGTCGTTTTTTAGCCGATAGAACCTCAGAAGACCCCTTGGTAGAAAAACAACTATTTGCCAGCGACGGCATTTTTGAGTGGGGACACGCCAAGCCTTTAGAAAAAGTGATTAATTCACGGTCTGACTTGGATTTTCTACTGTTGCATCCCAATTTGTTACGCAACTGTATTACTATCATCGAACCTTGGGAACACGTAGGCCTTAACGCTCTTGGCGAAGATGTTCGGGCTTCCAAAAATGTCGCCTACATTGCTCAAAAAGTAGCGGATATGGACTCAGTATTGCTGCCTGTTTGGTCAACAGGAGTCCTCGATCCAGAAATAGTTGTTCCCGCAATTAACTCTGGTTATGCAGTGGTAGTCGAAGGCGGCGATCCATCGACATACGATGCCTCCACCTGGACAAGTCCGGCGTGTCCGCGAGAGGATATGTTTGCATTAGTGGAAAAACTATTGATCTCGCGATCGCCCACCAGTGCTGCTGCCATCTTTATTTGTGTGGGACACCAGTTAGCTGCTGAATGTCATATACGGCTCATCCGTCGTGCAGTCAAAGAAGTTTTGGGCACGACATCTCTGGATCGCGATCGCTCAGGCATGGCTCTGAGATCGTTGCAAGAAGTCTGCCAGCGCATCGAAGCAATGGGCAAGACACTCGAAGTCAAAAAGCGTGATGGAAGAGTTGTTGCCAATGGCTGGAATGACGAGCATTTTGCCGTGACGCGCAATGAATTAAAAGAAGTAGGCGATCGTGTGTTGTTGCCTTATCAGTCTCCAGACGGCGATGCTTTAGGTATTCCTTGGGAAATTATCCATGCTCATGATGTCACAGCCGACAGCCATGAAGGCGTGATTGACACAACAATTCAATATGAGGCAAGAGTATCAATTTCGATGTTTCATTCGGATGAAGTCAACGAAGAAGCAATATTGTTTGCAAACTGGGCTTACCGCAGTATTCATGACGCTATTGTTCCCTATCGTCATATCATCGCTGGTAGCTCTCTGAGTTGGCTAATACAACTGCCCGACGCCATTGAAATTCTTTGTTCAACAGCAGAGGAAGATGGTGAAATAGTTACCGAATGTTCAGCAACCTGCATTAATTACAAAGACTTTGAAACTAAGAAAATTAGACGCTCGTTTACTTGCCAGTTCCATCCAGAACTGCTCTCCGATTTGCGAGCGATCGGTAACAGTGAAGCTCCCTCCTATTCAACCTTGAAAAATGATGATGGTGTCCGCTTATTTGTCCGACTGCTGTATGCAGGAATGCAAGAGTAAGGCTGTTAGCTTGCGCCACTACTTGCGTGGCGCAAGCGGTGCTTTTAGGGATGACGATAATCATTAATTTATGATCCGGGAAATACAACTAATTATCTAGTTGCCTCATCAAATAAACTTACTAAAATATAGTTTTATTAAAATAAAATTCTGGATTAATTATGAAAACAAAAACTCAACACTGGTTTAAACTTGCTTTCCAGTTCAGAGGCTCAGTTATTTTAGCCATTTATCAACGAGTTATTGGGTTTGGTCTGTTTAGTTCGATTGTTTCTGTACTTTACTATTTCAACCTCCCTGTATCCCAACCTATTTTGGGAAGTATTATTCCCAGCATTGTCTTAGGCTTATTACTGGTTTTCCGAACTAATACCGCTTACGAAAGGTTTTGGGAAGGTCGTAGGTTATGGGGAAATTTAGCCAACGACACCCGTAACATGGTTTGGCAAATTGGCGCAATGATGAACGACATTGAACCAGAAGATCGAGGCAAAAGAATTGCACTCATTCGCCTCGTAGCTGCTTTCCCCATAGCGTGTAAATTGTATCTTAGGTCAGAATCTGTAAATAGCAACTTAGAAGAATTGATGTCTCCATCTCAGTATTTGCAGCTAAAGACAATCCACAATCCACCGCTACAGATAGTCTTTTGGATAGCAGATTATCTACAACAGCAGTATCAACGTGGTAACGCTGTCTTACATTACAGTCATGTAGTTTTTCTGCAAACTACTGTGAAGAGTATGATGGAGTCTGTAGGACACTGCGAACGCATTTTAAGAACGCCCCTCCCCCTAGCTTATTCCATTCATCTCAAGCAACTGTTATTAATTTACTGCCTGTTATTACCTTTTCAGCTTGTTAAAGATTTGGGATGGGGGACAGGCCTATTTGTTAGTTTGATTAGTTTTACGTTACTTGGCATTGAAGAAATTGGTCTGGAAATAGAAAACCCGTTTGGCTACGATACGAACGACTTGCCTCTTGATGCTATTTGCAACACAATCAAATACGACATTGAAGAGTTTCTCACTTGTAATCCCCACCTCAACTCTAAGTCAGAGAAAATTTACCAAGAAGATGGGTATGATAAACAACTGTAACATTTTTAGACCTCTCACAAAAAAAATGAACTTTGAGGTAAGATAAATTGTTAGGACGTAACTGCTCAATAAGTGCTGATAAGCAAGTATCGCCAAAGTAACTCAGACAAGGCCTGATGGCCTCAAGCTGAGA
>NZ_JAUBQM010000102.1:0-19018 GCF_036701245.1 Microcoleus sp. Pol14D4 | reverse complement strand
GCTTAACTGCTTATCAAGCTATTCAAAAAGCCCTCTCTCTTCATGGCTCCCTTTTTTCCCCTAGTTGAGCAATTACGTTTATCCTATGCAAAGCAAGTGCCTTTGAAAAATTCAGTTTAATAATTCTCAATCATAACCTAAAACTGTATAGGATGGGCAAAGCGATTCGCGCGCCCAACTAATTATTGCGTCACGAGCTGTATTATGCAAATGGTGAGTAGTATGTTGTTAATACTCGCTTGATTGCAGGAACAATATTTGATGGTGCATGGTGTAGTGCTTGTTGAAGTCTAGCTCCAGCAAGGTCGCGAAATCCCAAAGTGCTCATTATAGCGCCATCCCGGAGGCAAGCTTGCCAATCACTGGTTTCTTCTGAATAAGCTATTTCTTTTCGGACATAGTAAGCCTCTCCCCAAAAAAGTTGCCCTCCCTGTGCTGAAATGGGAACGACCCGCCCGTCGAAAATTTGTACGTCTTTATGTTTGAAGGCTGAGGCTTCTGGTAAAGTGCTATAGTGACAAAGATTTGTTAGTCGCCACAGAACGAAGCCTCGCTTACGCAGAAAAGAGTCGATATCGCTGAAAAGAGGCTGACCCAAATAAATAGGGTTAAATTCTACTTCAATTTGTAAAGCGCGTATGGACTGTAAGCAATTTTCAGCGCCCTCTAAAACTCCCAATTCCGATCCTTGAGTATCAAGTTTAAGGAAATCCACTTCATTGACACCAGTAGACGAAGCCCAGGTATCCAATGTCGTTAAATCAACCTCTGTTTCGCCAACCAATCTTGCACAAGCTAGATGAGGCATAGAGCTTGTAAGTGATGAATCAGGTTTGTATAAAGAACTACAAGCTGGTTCAGCGGTGAGAAAAAGTGGCAGTTTCCCCTCGGAATCTCCCAATGCCTTAGCAACAAAATGTACATCAGAAGAGCCTTGATAGGTAGTCTTCAATCGCTCACATTCGGCAGGATCTGGATCAAATCCTATTAAGGTGACATGAGAACCAAAAACAGACCAAACATCAGCAAACCCCCATCTACAGCCAACATCTATAACAACTAAATTTCGCTCAAAATATTCTGTTAACGAAGCAACTATCGGGAAAATACCAGTGATCGGTGGCTTATTGTCATTAAACATAACTGAGGATGAACCTAAAAGTAACAAGTTAGCACAAATGTAAATTTGCAACAGCTTTACAATTAAGGAAGGTGGGGTTGGCCCACCCTACGAATTAATCCAATTAGCTTTGGGCTACAGGTTCCTTAGCCAAAAACTTCTCTAATTCCGTCAAAGCATCGGCATCAACCTTAGTCTGCATCGGACAGAATTTAGGGCCGCACATCGAACAGAATTCGGCAGTTTTGTAGATATCGGCAGGCAAAGTTTCGTCGTGATATTCCTTGGCTCGTTCTGGATCTAATGACAGCTCAAATTGACGGTTCCAATCGAAATTGTAACGCGCTTTCGAGAGTTCATCATCGCGATCGCGCGCACCCGGACGACCCCGTGCAATATCTGCAGCGTGAGCCGCTATTTTGTAAGCAATCAGCCCGTTTCGGACATCCTCAGCATTCGGCAATCCTAAGTGTTCCTTCGGTGTCACGTAACACAGCATTGCAGTACCGTACCAACCAGCCATCGCTGCCCCAATTGCTGAGGTAATGTGGTCGTATCCAGGCGCAATATCTGTCACCAACGGCCCCAAAACATAGAAGGGTGCTTCGGAACATTCCTCCATTTGTTTCTTGACATTAAACTCAATTTGATCCATCGGCACGTGGCCGGGGCCTTCCACCATTACCTGCACGTCATGTTCCCAAGCTTTGCGAGTTAATTGTCCCAAAGTTTTGAGTTCGGCTAATTGAGCATCATCCGACGCATCGTGAGTGCAACCGGGGCGCAGAGAATCTCCCAAACTAAACGAAACATCGTATTTTTTGAAGATTTCAATGATGTCGTTAAAGTGAGTGTAGAGAGGATTTTGTTTGTGGTGATGCAGCATCCACCGCGCCAAAATACCGCCGCCGCGAGAGACGATTCCAGTTAGCCGATTTTTCACCAAGGGCAAATGCTCGATCAAAATTCCGGCGTGAATTGTTTGGTAATCAACACCTTGTTGAGCGTGTTTGTCAATGATGTGAAGGAAGTCATTCGCCGTCAGACTTTCCATATTACCGTGAACGCTTTCTAAAGCTTGGTAAATTGGTACAGTACCGATCGGCACCGGTGAAGCTTTGATAATTGTAGTGCGAATTTCATCCAAATTACCGCCGCCGGTGGACAAGTCCATCACGGTATCAGCGCCGTATTTAACTGCTAGTTTAAGCTTGTCAACTTCTTCTTCCATATTGGAAGAGTTTGGAGATGCACCGATATTAGCATTGACTTTGCATTTAGAGGCAATGCCGATCGCCATTGGTTCTAAATTCGTGTGATTGATATTAGCCGGAATAATCATCCGTCCCCGCGCTACTTCGGCGCGGATAAGTTCTGGCGGGAGATTTTCTCGCTTCGCAACAAAGTGCATTTCCTCAGTAATTACACCTTGGCGGGCGTAGTGCATTTGAGATACATTGGTGTGCCCCTGACGCTTCGCGATCCATTCGGTACGCATATTTAATTTCCTTGATAAACAGCTTCCCTCCGCTGGTATTACCCAGACTCAGGTTCTAAGGGTGTTTTCTCAGCCCGGATATTCGGGCACCCCTAGCTAAGCTGTTGATTGTATCACCGATTTCTGTGCGCCACGGCAGCAACTAAGGAAATCTTAATATTGAGATATAGATGAGGGGAGCGATCGGTCTATAATATCTAATAACTCAGGCAGAAAGGAGGCTACAAGATGACTACATTTGAGTCAAACAGCGAGACATCTTCCCCAAAATATCTAGCGGATGAGGAACAGGAAAACGATATTCAGGATAGCGGGGAAGATGATAGCGGGGAAGATGAGGAGGACATTATTCCCTCCAGATTTTCCATAGCAGTTTCTCGAATTGATTTTGATGTAGCGGGTCTAGTTAGACGCCTGGAAAGCGAAGACGTATTTATTCCAGAGTTCCAGCGTGCTTATGTCTGGAAACCAAGACAAGCATCGCGTTTTATAGAATCACTCTTGCTTGGTCTGCCAGTTCCCGGCATATTTCTAGCAAAAGAGCGAGAAACAAAAAAACTGCTGGTGATTGATGGTCAGCAAAGATTACGTAGCCTTTTATATTTCTATCAAGGCAAGTTTCCCAACAGTCGGCACTCGTTTGCTCTGAAAGGGGTTCATACAGAATTTGAGAAGGAGACATATAAATCACTGAAAGACGCATACCGACGCCAGTTAGATGACTCGGTTGTATCGGCTACAGTTGTCGAGCCACTTTATGCAAACGACGAGAGTAGTATTTACTATATCTTTGAAAGGCTGAATACCGGAGGTACTATCCTTAAACCGCAGGAAATTCGTGCTTGCATCTATCACGGCGAACTCAATAATTTGCTAAGGCAACTAAATAAAAACCCCGCGTGGCGTCAGATATTTGGTCTCCCAGACAAAAACGGGAAAGATCAAGAACTTATTTTACGATTCCTGGCTTTTTACTTCGAGGGAAACGATTATAAGCCTTCTCTAAAAGAATTTCTTAATCAATACATGAGGCAAAATAGGCACCTTGCCCGCCAATCAGAAGAACAAATAATAAAGGCATTTATCCCAACGATTGAAGTACTCCATAAAAGTCTGGGTAACAAAGCTTTTAAACCTCAAAAATTATTGATACCTACTTACTTTGAAGCTGTAATGGTAGTTACTGCCCGCAGGTTAGAACAAGGCAAAATTAATAATCTTGAACAACTGGGAGAACGCTATACATCACTTACAGAAGATGATAATTTTAGTGGAGTAGCTCAAAAAGTACGCAATCTTACTAGCCTAGAGAATGTTAGGAAGAGGTTAGAAGTTGCGTCCTATTATTTAGGAAATTTGGAATAGTAAGTATGGCATAAAACTAGCGTTAATTATGATTAGAGATTCCTGTGTTTCAGGTCTAACCTCTGGCTATCAATTAGCCACAAATTCTATATAAGTGCAATACATCACTTGATTACCCACCTAATAGAAGTTGCGCTGATTTAGGCTGTGAAATATATTGTAAGTTAAGATAGCAGTAGGTTTACGAGTGGCGCGCTCGCCCTAACCCAATATAAAATCAACGCTCACTTCTAAATCGGGAAAAGCCAGCGGCGCAACTTGTTGACCGCGCCAAAACTTGAGCATTAAACTATAACCGTTCGGGCCTGGCTGACGGTAGACTTCCAAACAATTTTTAACTAAATCTACCAGCCAAACTTCCTGAATGAGTGATCGCGCGTAAATGGATACTTTCACATCTCTGTCATAATCAACCGTACTATCTGAAACCTCAACTAGCAGCAAAACTTCAGACGGTATTGGATGGGCTGTGGCGTAGTAATCAGCGCGAGGTTGCAGCAATACAACATCCGGTTGAGGTTCAGTGCGCTCAGTCAACTGGATAGGGTCTTGGACACCCAAAGTGACCCGATCTTCTGGAATGAGGCTGAAGCGCCTGGTGAGACGCTTAACAGAACTTGCATGACGAGTACCAATTGCAGCCATTTTAACAATCTCTCCTTCTATGAGTTCTACCCGATCGCCCTCCGAGAGAATACCAACCTCAGTCATCAAATGATATTCTTTTACTGTAAATAACCGTTTTTGAAGCTGAACAGACATATAACTATTCTCCTTGTTTGCAGCTTACCTAAATTTACCATAAAAAAAACGCCCCAAACGGAGCGGCAAAAAGAGGAAAAGTTTAGATGACAAACCGTAGACAAAAAGCATTTAAATGGCTATCAAATCGGATTAAATACTCGTCAATAACTGTAGGGATGGTAGCTCGCCAACTATTAATACAGTTAAATTTGAGTGTTGTTGCAAAAGTTGATATCGATATACAGGCAACATATTCTCATTTATTACCAACTTAAAAATAGGGCTTGCCTCCCGATTACCTGACACTTATAAATTTTGAAGAACCGGATTTTGACTGAGTTTAATTCTCTGTTTCCCCGGAGTCAATTTTGTCTGTATCGTGCTTTAATTCTGATTCAATTGCGCCTCGATCGCGTCAAGCTTCGGCATTTTCTGGTTTGATGGCAATAGCTCGATCGTAAGCTGCCATTGCTTCCTCATAGCGCTTTAATTCAGACAAGACTATCCCCAGATGACGCCAAGCATCGTAGGAGTCTGGCTTAATAGCAATCACTTTCTCATATGCTGCGATCGCTTCTTCGTGGCGCTGCAATTTGGTTAAAGATTCGCCTTTACCAAACCAAGCTTCGTAACACTCGGAATTAAGGGTAATTGCTGATTCGTAAGAGGCAATTGCTGCTTCGTGCTGCGACAGTTTATCGAAAGCTGCGCCTCGGTTGTGCCACACTTCAAAATCCTGCGGTTTAAGGGCTATTGCTTTGTCGTAGGATTCGATCGATTCTTGATATCGCTGCATTTTTCCGAACACAGCGGCTCTATTGTACCAAACTTCGTATTTATCGGGCCGGATGGCGATCGCCCGCTCGTAAGAATCAATAGCATCGCTGTAGCGCAGCAGTCTCCACAGCATATTGCCTCGATTGTACCAAGTTTCATATCTCTTGGAATTGAGTTCAAGAGCGCGATCGTAAGAATCAACTGCTGCTGCGTACTGCTGTACTTTGGCCAGCATCGCACCTCGGTTGTGCCAAATTTCGCTGTCGGTTGCTTTGATAGCGAGGGCGCGATCGTAACTGGCGATCGCTTCTTCGTAATGCTGCAATTGACCCAACAAAGCCGCTATACTGTGCCAACAACCGTATTTTCTAGATTCGCTCAAACTTGCTCGCTCGTAACAGGCGATCGCCTCTTCGTACCTGTGCAATTTGCCCAGCAAATGCGCTTTATTATACCATGCTTCGTAATTATCCGGTTTAATTAAGATTGCTTGGTCGTAACAGGCGAGTGCTTCTTCCATGCGCTGCAATCTTAGTAACACATTTCCGCGCCAATACCAAGCCTCATTCAAAAATTTATTCGCTAAAACAGCTTTTTCCAAACACACTAATGCTTCATCATAATTGCCATCAAAATAAAGCCCTTCGGCTTGCTTGATATAATCGTCAGCAATCAACTTTTCGTTGCTAGCAGGTACCGTTTGCGAATTTTGGGAAGTGTTTAAGGGCGGTTGAGGTGCGACTTTGAGAGCTTCTTTGGCAACAACTGCGGGAACTTGGGAAATTTCTTGAACAATTTGAGATTTTTTCTCGTCAACTTCTGTACGCAAAACTTGCAGGTGCATGATAAATTGAGATTTTAGAGTCTCAATTTGCTCGACGGAAGATTTGGAAAGTTCAGTTTCTCTAGTTAAAAAATCAATAGATTGTTTAGCTGCACTCATTTGCGCTTCTAATTCATTTTTCAACTTTTGAGTCAGTTGGCTAGAATTTATGAGTTCTGATTCCAATACACCAATGCCTTGCAATCGTTTATTGGCATCCGCAACTAAGTGTTTGATTATCAGCCGTCGCATCATCCAAAAAAAGGCAATTGTCACTGGTGGAAATACAGTACCAAGAAGTAGTAAAATATTGAGCAAAGTTATGGTACTATTAAAACCGTATCCAGATTCAGAACTGCCACTAGACGGGGAGATAAAAGCGAAAACCTCGCGAACTTGAGGATTGGTCTCAACCCCAGTTTCGATTAATTTAGCCAGCCAGGTTTCTTGTAAAGATTTTGTTAGTTCATCGCCGGATGCAGCAGGAGTATTCGCCTTGGTTTTTGCACTAGCAGATAAATCGGGTTGAGCGGCCGCTACTAGCAAACCTGTCGGCGATTTTACAGCAATTCGCGGGGAAAATTGTTCGTAGGCGATCGTCTCAGGCTCGCTAATTGACTCAGCCCGACGGGATGCGGTAGTATTTGGGAAAAATTGTTCGTGAGCGATCGTCTCAGACTCGCTAATTGACTCAGCCCGACGGGATAGGGTAGTATTTGGAGAAAATTGTTCGTGGGCGATCGTCTCAGGCTCGCTAATTGACTCAGCCGGACGCGATTCAGTATTATTTACCGCATCAACAAAGTTGCTAGCCTGCGGTGTCTCAGGAGAAATAGGATTTGCAGCAGGATTGGCGCTAGTATTAGCAGTTAAATTGTGGGATGCGAGGGCAGCCAGAGTCAAGAGAGCTAGATTAGAGACGCGCATAAACGTCAACTCATTTAGGAGAAATTAGTGCTTGGTTGTCAGCGATCGGGCGATCGACCTCATCGTCTCAGCAGTTAGAATAGCTGACATGAGGAATGCTGACTTACTATCTCCAAAATACGCGCGGAGTCTGACTTTTCAGGAAAACTGCCAGTAATTCTGGCTGTCGAACTTTGATCGAAGAATATATTCTCGCGCCTCATGGGGTTGGATAACTCTCGGAATCATCATTAGGCTGGTAGGGGTGGCTTCACCAATCTGCACAATTAGCCAACTATCCGGGTGAACCCGCCCCAACCGACCATTTTTAACTCTAAACCCTAGCTAAAATCGCTTCCGGCTGCTGATGTTCAACCGCCACTTCTTCTAAATCAGCGCCGAAAATTTCACAGCTATTATTCGGACTTTCAATCAGCTTAATCTTGTGCAACTCTGCGCCCAATTCCCGAACGGGCGATCGCAATAATTGCCCGATCCGAACAGCAATATTCTCCGCAGTCGGCACAACGTTCTCAAAATAAGCAATATCCTTATTTAAAAAAGTGTGATCGAACGGTTCAACAACATAATCGTCAACGGCTTTTTGCAAAGCTCCCAAATCAGCAATCATCCCAGTCCGCGCATCAATTTCCCCTTTAACAGTCACCTCTAAATGATAATTGTGACCGTGACCGTTGGGACGAGCACATTTGCCGTAAATTTCCGAGTTTTCTTCAAAGCTCAAATCGGGACGAGCCAACCGATGGGCGGCGCTAAAATGAGTGGACAAAGTTAGATAAGCTTCCATTCCGTTTCCTAAATATTCAGCCCAAAGTTCGGGATGTTCAAACAATTGAATTTTACTCACAGGCAAATGAGGAGCTAGCCGCAACCAAATTTGCCGTGCTATGTTTTCGGTAGTTGGCAGAGTCTGCTCAAATTCCGGCCACGCTTCGTTAAGGTAGGAAAAATCGAGATCCTTGATAACTTCCCGCTTGATGACGTGCTTGACATCAGACAGGTTGAGCACCATGCCGTACTCGTCGAGTTCGCCTATCATGGAAACGTAAAGGACGTAATTGTGTCCGTGTCCCGGTGCGCGGGCAGTTGGACCAAACCGCTCAAAGTTCTCGGCTTCGCTTAACTCCGGCAGCCAGTACCGGTGACTCGCCGAAAACTGTGCCCGACGATTGATGATGCACTGCATAAAAGTCAAGTAGGGTAAGCTTGTTAAGTTCTGTAAAGGACTTACTTCTTAAGGATAAACTAATTTTTGCGGGAATTTTTCGATTATTTGAGGGTGCTGTAAATGAATTTCTACCAATTTTCCAAATATTGGCCACAAGTTGCTCGATCGCGCCGGGCCCTTTTTAGGCCACCACAAAGATATCCGGCAGAAAATACCGCTACAAAACAGTTTCTCGCCATCAGTTACTAACCCATCAGTTACGGGTCTTTGAGAGAGTGGGTGAAGCTGAGCTATTCCCAAGGGAATCGACTTTTTTGCCACACACGACACTCCACAGTTCGAGTTTTTCCCCTAAGCTCTGCAATAGTTAGCCGTTGGCAGTTCAGTTGCGCTCAAAACTAATCACCAATTACCCATTACCCAATATTAATGAATTCGATTACTGCACGAGCCGATCGCTTTTTTGACCATTTATCGGGTGCGATGACAACCCCGCTATTCTATATCGGGGACACTCATCTGTCCATCAGTGCGATCGTCAAACTGATAATCTTAGCTATATTTGCCTTGATTATAGCTAAGATTATCAGTGAAGGAATCAAGCGCAGCGTGCTAGTTCGGATGAGATTGGATCGCGGCAGTCGAGAAGCAATTTCTACGATCATTAGCTATATTTTAGCCACTATTGGCTGTATATTCGTCCTGCAAGCTTCCGGTATCAACCTCACTTCTCTCACCGTCTTAGCTGGGGTGGTCGGCATTGGTTTCGGCTTCGGCTTGCAAAATCTCGCCAGTAACTTTATCAGCGGACTCACCCTGCTATTTGAACACCAAATTAGAGTCGGAGACTTTATTGAAATCGACAAGTTATTAGGAACAGTAGAAACAATTTCGATTCGCTCTACAATTATTAAAACAATTGACGGTCTATTTGTAATCATACCAAATATTAAGTTTGTCGAAACTAACATTATTAACTGGAGTTACAGAGACCCCAGATGTCGCCTCCACATCCCCGTCGGTGTTGCTTACGGCTCTGACCCAGTAATAGTTACGGAAGCGCTGTTAATTGCGGCGCGGATGGAATCGAATGTCTTGTCCCATCCTTCTCCTAAAGTATGGTTTCACGGTTTTGGAGATAACGCTTTAAATTTTGAACTTTTAGTTTGGATTGACCAGCCACAGGAAAGCGATGCGATTAAAAGTGCGGTAAATTTTTTAATAGATTACGAATTGCGCCACCGAAATATCGAAATTCCATTTCCCCAGCGGGATTTGTGGCTGCGAAACCCGCAAGAGTTAACTAAACTTTTTTACCCTAACAAAGACGATAATTCCAACGGCAAACTTTTTCCGCAGAATGCTAAACCTTCAGCCGACATCAAATCTAATCCGCCCGTTTCTGAACATAAAAATCCAGCGCCTAAATCCCCTAATAATTGGACGCTGCGAGATTTGTTGAGGCGAGTAACTTATTTTGAACAGTGTACGGATTTAGAACTGCGGCAGTTAATTGAATACGGCTACCGACAACTGTTTCCAGCGGGACAGGTGGTATGTAAGGAAAATGACCCTGGCGATTCTTTTTATATTATTCTTTCAGGTACTGTAGAAGTTCTTTCTCAAAAAGCCGGTCAGTATATTGCTACCCTTCACGAGGGCGAGTTTTTTGGGGAAATATCTTTGCTGTTGGGTACTCCGAGAACGGCAACTGTTAAAACTAGCGAAGATGCAATTTTGTTTGTGGTGGAACGTCACGATTTACAAAAACTTTTAAGAGAACAACCCAATTTAGCCGATCAGATTGCTCAAAAATTGTCGCAACGCCAGCAAGCTTTGAGAGATTTGGGATTGTTAGATGGCGACTCTCTGGAACAAACTCCTTTTATTAAAATTCGCAAGCGAATTCAAGTCCTTTTTGGAATTTGAAAGAAGGAAGTTCGGCAACGGATTCTGTAACGGATGTAACGGATGCCAGGAAGAAGGAAGAGGGAAGAGGGAAGAGGGAAGAGGGAAGAGGGAACAATCTGCTTTTTTAAATTTTAATTTTTAATTCATCCTGCGCTTCCCGCCGCAGTCTAGCGGCAATTCTAAACAGTTCTTGACCGGTGTGCAAGTGGCGATCGTCATAATTGAGGGTAAATAGCTGCAATTCTTCTATTCCGTCTCCGACTTGATTGATACAGTAGTAGAGATGGGCCGCAACTCCGGCTACATTAGATGGATTGGGCATTGATGTAAGAAAGTTATGAGCTTTTTTGAGAAACTCGCGGCTGGTTTCGATATAAAGTTGAAACTTTTCTATCAGTTCGTCATCAAACGGATCTGCGGACAATTCGTCTATTTCTTTTTTAAGTGGCTTCAAGATGCTGTTGAGCATTCTATTGACTGGTTTGTATACTTTAATCAGCCACTGTTCCATTTGTTCATCGGCCTCCCTCCCTGTTTGTTTTTGCTGGCGGCTGACGTTTGGTGCGCTGGGTGATTCCTGTTCACTTTGCTGGGAAAGTTGGCGATCGTAAGATTGTCTGTGCTGGGCGTCTCCTAATATTTCATAGGCTGCATTGAGGCGGACAATTTCTTCGTGACCCGCTGTGTCGCTGCGGCTGTCTGGATGAAATAATTTGACTAAACGGCGGTATGCTTGTTTAATCTCGGCTTGTGTTGCGGTTGGGCTAATCTTTAGGGTTTTGTAGTGATTGGTAACGGAAGACACGCTCTTATTTCCTTGAAATCTGGATTATTTGCAAAAAAGTGCTTGACAAAAATATCATTATTTGGTAATTTATTAGGTATTTATTTGATATAAATGTCAAAAAGTGTAAGTAAAAAACGTCTGTTTTCAAATTATCATAAATCTATTTTAGAAAAACATTGATGCTTTTGAAGTGGCAAGCCGTTGCACATTGAGGACTTCTATAGCGCTGCTCCCGCCAACAGTTAGCTCCTTCTTTTCTTTTGTCTTCCTTCGTCCCCACAAGAGCGCTCAGCGCCCGCTTCGCTAACACGCCGAAAGCTGTTCAAAAAAAAGCACATTCACAAATTCGGCATCATTCGCGATCGAGGAAGCTAGAATCTACCGCCATTCTTGAATCTAAAAAGCCAAGCAGGGCGTACAGTGTACGCCCTGCTCCGTGTTGCTGCAACTTAGCTGCAGGTTGACCTAGTTGAGGGCCATCGCCAGATTGAGTTCTGGATCTTGGAACAAAGGAGTGCTCAGATAGCGTTCGCCGAAGCTAGGCTGAATCATTACAATCAATTTCCCTGCATTTTCGGGACGCTTGCCGACTTTCACCGCCGCACATAGTGCCGCACCGCTGGAAATACCGGACAAAAGTCCTTCTTCTCTGGCCAAGCGACGGCCGTAGGCGATCGCCTCGTCATCCGTAACAATTATAATTTCGTCGATCGAATCCACATTCAGCACCGGCGGCACAAAACCAGCACCGATACCTTGAATTTTGTGAGGCCCTGGCTTTCCGCCCGACAGTACCTGACTGTTGGCCGGCTCAACGGCGATCGCCTTAAACTCGGGTTTCCGCGACTTAATCACCTCTGCGACACCCGTAATCGTACCGCCCGTGCCGACTCCCGAAATCAGGAAATCCACCTCGCCGTCTGTATCTTCCCAAATTTCCTCAGCCGTTGTCGAACGGTGAACCTGCGGGTTCGCTGGATTCCGAAACTGCTGCAACATATACGCATTGGGAGTTTTATCCACAATCTCTTGAGCGCGGCGGATGCAGCCGCTCATGCCCTCAATTCCGGGAGTCAGTTCTAGTTGGGCGCCGTAAGCTCGCAGCATCGATCTGCGTTCCGTGCTCATCGTATCCGGCATTGTCAAAATCAACTGGTAGCCCTTAGCCGCCGCCACCATTGCCAGAGCAATTCCGGTATTGCCAGAAGTCGGTTCCACTAAAACCGTTTTGCCTGGAGTAATCAGCCCTTGGGCCTCTGCTTGATTGACCATACTGACACCGATGCGGTCTTTCACCGATGCTGCCGGATTCATGCCTTCGAGTTTTACCACAATCCGAGCCAAGCAGCCTTCAGCTTGGGGAATGCGGTTGAGTTGCACCAAGGGCGTCCGCCCTACCAATTCTGTAATGTCGCCAGCAATACGCATAATCTTTGTCAGTTTGTGGTTGAAAGTAAATGTTAATTCCTAGTTGGCAATATTTTAACTAGATGTAATACATGATATCGAGCTGCCGTCTGCCATTGCGCTTTTCGCACAGATCCTGTAGCGTGTATTTTTGCAAAACCGAGTTGGCAATCGATCGGGCTTCTTGCCAAACTTCCCAAATCACCGCACTTTCTACAGTTTGAGCAGGCGAGTCTTTTTCAGAGCGATCGAACTCTGAGCCTTCGAGACAGTTGATAATTTCTAGAAGTGTTATTTTCCAGGGTTCCCTCGCCAAAAGATAACCTCCCTTAGCTCCTCGCTGGCTGCGAATCAGCCCGCAGCGTCTCATCGTAGCCAGCAACTGCTCTAAATATCGATCGGGAATATTTTGCTGAGCTGCTATCTGGCGAATTTGCAGAGGCTCGCCTTCTTCGTAGCAATCGGCAAGCTCCAGCAAAGCTAAGATTGCGTATTCGCTTTTACAGGAGAGTTCTACCATAATTGCTTCCAATACCAGAATTATCAACTCCGAAGTCAGATGTTAAAATTCTCCTCAATGTTGAGTTCTTAATTCTAACTCCTAACTTTACCTTTTATTATACCCCGGTTTTCCACTGAACTTAATCGACTTTCATCGCTTCATCCTTGGGACGATCGGCACTCGCGCTTCTGTGAAACCCAGTTGCTAGTTTCGACTATCTCCGCTTCTACGACGGCATTACCTCAATAAACTGGGTTTCTGCGTCTATCACTAATAATTTTTAATTTTTAATATATTCTTGGCGCCCCCTTCGTCCCGCAAACAAAAAAGCCCTGCGCTCGGCAGGGCTAAACTTGGCCTTTAGAGTGGCCGGCAGAGAGGGTATAACCTCCCTGCCTCCTCTAACCCGCTCTTAGAACGTAAAAGTAGTTCTCAGAGTACCAATGATGATGTCATCATTACGGTCATCTTGATTAGGATTTGTCACCCAAATCACGCCCGGAGTAACAGAAATGTTGTCCGAGAGCTGAAACTTGTAGAACCCTTCAACGTGATACGAGTCATCGTTGCGGAAGTTCCGCAAACTCCTCGATGCTTCAAGGTCATCCAAGTAAGGCTCACGACCTACCACGAGCCCTAGCAAGTTGCCTTCTTTCCCTAAATCAGGCAAAGCCAAGGTGACAGCGTAGTTCCAGATTTTCGCATCGCCGATGCCTAGAATTCGGGCATTGGTTAAACCTGCCCAGCCACCAAGGATAAATCTCGGGCTCAGTCGCAACGAAGCCTGAGCGCCGTAGGAGTTGGTGACAACTTTGCGAGCCCGGAAGCCGTCAAAGCCCTCGCTCAAACCGTTGAGAGAATTAGCCACGCCGGTACCGGTGAAACCGCCGAGATTGTCGATTCCATTTCCCAAACCGTTGTCAAAGCCGAAGTTACCTCGGTTAAAGTAACCGTGGTTATAGTTGAAAGCAACTTGCAAGTTGCGTCCAGGAGTAAAAGTCAACTGACCCATCGCCGCGTAGTCGCCGTTCAACAAGCCAGCACCCTTAACCGGACTGGCTGCATTTGACGCCAAATAACCAAATGACAGAGAAGTTGGGCCGAACACGCCGCCAAGTAAGCCCCTGCCGCCAAAGGCATAGTCAAAGCCAATACCTGCGCCACCGCCCAAGCGGTAGATGGGGTTGCGCTGTCCAAAGGCGCTCAGTGCTCCGTTGCCGCCGTCAAAGTCTTCAAAGTAAGGGTTGACAGTCGGCATAATGTCGTCCCAAACGCCAGCGTTGGCTATCAGGCTAACGTTGAGTCGCTGACCGACGGGGAACTTGTATAGCAAGGTGTCGAGGGCCACAACGTTATCGGTTCTGCCGACTACGTTCCAAGTTTGAGTGCCTTCGCTTGTAGCACCAAGGTTGAAGTTGCGACCGTTGCCGACTTGAAGCCTGGTCAGCAGTAAGTCCCTGCCGGTGAAGCTAGTATTTAAATTCAGGCGCACCCGTTGTTGGAAGACAGCTTCATTGTTGTCGCTGCCTAATCTTCTTTCGTCTCTGCCAAACAAGCCAACGTTGCCACCAAAGTCATCGCTGAGAGCGAAAATTGCTTCCCCAGTCAGCTTAGTAGTGGTGGAGAATTGGTTGGCTTCGAGTTCGGATGTCCGAGCTTCGAGAGCATCGACGCGACCGCGCAGGGTTGCCAGTTCCGCTGCAAATTCTTCTTGGAGCCGTTGGAGGGCCGCCAAGTCATCTCTCGTAGCGAAGTTGCCAGTGCCGCCTCTAATTAGCTCGCTCACCTTATCTAAGCAAGCATTTAAACCGGCTGCGAATTCGTAGCGAGTCATTGCGCGGTTGCCGCGGAAGGTGCCGTCGGGATAACCGGCAATACAGCCGTAGCGCTCGACTAGGGATTGCAGTGCTTGGAAGGCCCAGTCTGTGGGCCGCACGTCGGAAAGTTGAGATACTGAGGTAACTTGACCTTCAGTTTCGCCGCCGGCAGCACCTTCGGTGCTGTACTGGTTGAGCTGTTCTAATGTGGTGGCTGGGTTTTGCTGTTGTGGTGCGGCAGTTTGGGCTACAGATTCAGCGGGTTTTGGCAAACTTTGTTCTGCCGACTCTGCCACTGCCGGGGCTGGAGTTTCTAATTGAACTGCACCGATTTGCTCTGGGAGAGCGGTAGCTGCCGGGGCGGGAGTTTCTAGTTGGGCTGCCGGGGCAGAATTTTCTACTGGTTGAGCGACTGTTGTCTCAACTGCGGCTAAAGCTTCACTACTTGTAGGTTGTGATGCCGCTTGGGGATTTGCCTCAGCAGGGGCTGTGTTGGCTCCGACGATCGCACTTTCAGGTGCAGCCGTGGTCACATCTGCCATCGCTGCCGGGGTTTCGTTGCCAGCGACTTGGGAAATTTCTTCTACTGGCTCGGAGGCTGCAGTTGTTTCGGAAACAGCAGCTAAAGCATTTAGTTTCGCTTCGGAGGTTTCAGCGGTTTCAGCTTTAGCGACAGCGGGATTGAGCGCATCAGCAGCCTGCTGAGCGTCTGCTGCCATCGCGCTCGAAGAAACTACTAGGGTAGCTCCTAAGACTGCTGGGCTGATTAGTAAGTAACTCCACAAAAATTTCGACATATTCACTCTCATCCTCACACCGATTACAGAGAAACTTTTCTAGTCTTCTATGTGGTCAGTCGTTGCTCAACTAGCATACTCTAAAAAGAGACCTAAAATTCACTTTTTCTTTTGATTCTTTCGGGCTGACCGAGTATATAGATGTGACTGACGGCTGCAGCGAGCCTGTTTTTTCACCTGTTCTCAACTGCGTCAAAACCAGACCAGGCTTGGGCTGTCGATTGATTTTACCGATCCCACTTTATAGCGCCCGATCGCCTATTTACTTTTTAGCACAGCGCGCCCGACTCGTCTAGGCTGATTCGACTTTAACCTCCAAGCTGTGTCCGAGGACGCTAAAGACTTGGCGATGGTCGAACAATTCTAACAAATCGGCGTTGATTTTGTTGTGAGCTGCTTCTTGCCACAAAATTTTCATCGCTACCTCTGTTCGCAGAGCTCGTTTGTACGGGCGATCGCCTGCTGTCAGGGCGTCGTAAATATCGGCGATCGTCATCAATTGCGCTTGAATTGGAATTTCTGACTTGTTTAGGCCTCGCGGATAGCCTGTGCCGTCGAGTTTTTCGTGATGTCCGTAGGCAATGTCTGGAACATTTTTTAAATCTTTTGTCCAAGGAATTTGTTTCAGAAACTCGTAAGTGTGAGTTACGTGAAATTCTATTGCCGATCGTTCTTCCGGCGTCAGGTTGCCCCTCGACACCATCAATTGCATTATCTCGTCTGGGTTCAGCAGGGGTTTCTTTGCCCCATCTATATCTCTGTAAGTTTGTCGAGAAATCTCTCGCAGTTGAGCTAGGGGTTCTGCTGCCAAAATGTGAGGCTCGTTTGCCTCTAGCAGCACTTCCCAGTATTCTGCTAATCTGGCTTTCGCCTCTGCTAGCTTAGTGTCTAGCTGTTCAATTTCCTGGCATTGAGGGCACTCTGGCTCCTGGAGGGGGTGTTTTCGGTAGGCTGAATGCTCCAGCAAGTATTTATATTTAGACTGGACGCATTCCATTTCCATCGTCCGCTGAGCTAAGCCAAAGCGGTGGCGAATAATTTCTAGCTGTGCGGGGTAGAGCTTTTTCTGTTTGGTCAAAACTGCTTCGGAGACTCCGATTTTGCCAAAATCGTGCAGCAGGGCGGCGTAGCGAATTTCTTGAATTTGGCGGCTGTTAAAGTAAATAGAGCGCAGTCGTCCGCTGCTGACGGTGTTTACTTCTTCTGAAAGGCGTACTGTGAGGGCTGCTACTCGTTCTGAATGACCGTAGGTACAGGGATCTCTGGCTTCTATGACTTGCACCGAGGCTTTCACGAAGCCCTCGAACAAATTTTCTATGCTATCTTGGAGCTGATTGCGCTCGATCGAGATTGCTGCTTGAGAAGCGAGCGATCGAACTATCCTTTCTTCCCACTCGGAATACTGCTGAGTCGATTCCCAGGCATTGTCTGCTGTCAGCACCGTATCTGCCTTTGTTTTGCGGTTGATCAGTTGCAGTACGCCTATTGTCTCGCCCTGTCGGTTTTGCATCGGCAGTACCATTACCGAACAAGTGCGGTAATTAATATCCCTGTCAAAACTGGTATCTAGCCGATAGGGTACGCCGGGGGGTAAGTCGTAGGCATCAGACAGGTTCAAACTTTGACCTGTAATTGCCACGTATCCTGTCAAACTTTTGTCGGTCAGTGGCAGAGCGAACTCTTTAAACGACAGGCTCGGTTTAGAAGCATTTTGGGCTACCTTGAACAGCAGCTTAGATGTTTCGTCACTGTGATCTACTAAGTAAACGCTACCAGCATCGCTGTAGGTAATTTCCCTACTTTTGGATAAAATTAAGTTTAACAACTCGCCCAAATCTTGGGCGCTTGACAAAGCTGCGCCAATATCTAAAAGCTTTTCTATCAGATCGGTTTTTTCTGCGGCAGACTCGTTCTTGAACTCTGGCTTTTCAAATACGATCATGTTCGGATGATGGGGAATAGCCTTTTATACATTGAACGTTTGGCCTCTCGACTTTTTCACACCCGATTTTAACCCCTAGTCGATTTTTTATTTGCGAGCTTTCCGCGATCGGGGACTGTCGCTAGATGCAGTGGCTCTTGTTAGGCCAACGGACACTCTTTTAATCTAGCGTAGAAATCTCTTGGGCTAGCGCAAAGTCTTTCTCAGTTAAGCCTCCGGCATCGTGGGTTGTCAAGTTAACTGTAACTTTGTTGTAGGAGATTTCTATGTCGGGGTGATGTCCTGCGGCTTCTGAGGGGGCGACCAACTTATTTACAAAGGCGATCGCTTCGATAAAATCTTTAAATAAACGGGTACACCGCAGTTGTTTACCTTCAACCGTCCAGTCAGACAATTGACTGGCGCGCTCTTGAATTTCAGTATTGTTAATTAGCTCAGCCATAATTTTTTTTTCTTTGGGATTAGCAATGGCAGATTAACGGCCAACTTGTAGAAACCCCGACCAAAAACTATCCGCTCTCACCAATAGTGTTGAGCCTCAAGTTTTAATACTCAAGATTTAACACTATTTGAGGTGAGAGCGGTCTAGCGGGTCTTCAGATTAGAACCTGACTGCCGGGAGAATCCCTAGCTCAGCCTGGTTCCCCGTGGAAGTCGTTTCCCGTTGGAGACGACGGCTGACTGCTAGTGAGCGGCCCCGGCGCACAGCCGGTAGTTTCCAATCTGATGACCCATGCGTTTACTACTTTCTATCATGGGCATCACCTCCAGGTTTAGCTAAATGGCTTAATATTGGAACGCACATCACCTAAATACAAGATTTAAGGTGATGATTTGTGCGCTAGCCATTGCCAGCGTTACCAGAAGAACTTGCGTTCTGAGTATCGTTCTAGTATTCACAATTATTAGAATAACACAAGGAATTAGAAGTGGGGGGAGGCAAATTGAGATTTTTGTAAGATGAGGGCAAATTACTGCTGCTGCAAGGTCTTCGATCGATCTCTACAGCAATCGGGCGATCGCAGTTTCCGCCATTTGTTTATATTTTCTTCAGAATCCGGGCTGTGCGGTTATCAGGTGCATGGCAACTCTGGCGGCGGAGAAAGACCGATCGATTTCTTGCCAGATAGGAGAGAGAGTTCACCAGATATAAAAAAACAAGTTGTTCTAGCTACAGGCAGAGTTGGTTTTTGTACAAAATCAACTTTTTTTAGGCCGCTAATTCGATCGAATCCTGCAAACAAAAAGCTCCCGCCACCAGGCAGGAGCTTTTTAAGCATTAAGGGTAAAGCCTAAAATACTTTATCTTACCCTTTTTAAATGTTGAAAATTTTGATATTTCGCGCTGATTACAGAGCGTTACCGCGAGGCAGAACTTCTTCAGGGAAGATGAAGTTTTCGTGGGGTTGGTCCGTAGGAGCCATCCAAGCACG
>NZ_JAUBQM010000101.1:0-19406 GCF_036701245.1 Microcoleus sp. Pol14D4 | reverse complement strand
CAACTCTCCCCAGAGTTGTCAAGCGTTTTGCGAAAATATTTTTGACTTTGTTTTGAACCTATACGCACCAAGGGTTTTGGCTGTTTATTCCCGAACCTGCCTCCGCTGGCTGACTCCTCTTTTAACTATGGGGTCTTTTTTTGGGCAAGATGGGACTTTTGGGGGGAGTATCTACCGCCCATGGGTAGAATATCTCTACGTGTAGATGTTCTATATATAGATGTTCGATCGCCTGCTCATGAAAAAACCTACAGCCCGCCCTAGTGGCTTATTCATTACCTGCGCTTCACTGCTGCTGGCTTGCAGTCAGACGAACACTCCCCAAACCTCTACTACAGTATCTCCGGCGACTTCCCCATCTCCCGGTGCTTCGCCAGAGGGTTCACCTGGGAGTAGTTCCAACACTATATCTATAGGTGTTGGCGTGGCCCAAACTAGCAATGTGGCTTTACTGGGTCAGGAACAGGTGGCTGGGGCGAAAATTGCTGAGAAGTATTTCAACGATAAGGGGGGTGTGGATGGGACGCCTATTAAACTGGTGTTCCAAGATACCGGTGGAGACGAACAAGGGACGATCAATGCCTTCAATACTCTGATCAATCAGGATAAGGTGGTGGGTATTGTGGGCCCAACTCTGTCGCAACAAGCTTTTAGTGCCGATCCGATCGCCGATCGCGCAAAAATTCCCGTACTCGGACCATCCAACACCGCTAAAGGCATTCCCCAGATTGGCGATTATGTTGCCAGAGTCTCCGCGCCTGTCGCCGTAGTAGCACCTAATGCGGTGAAAGCTGCACTGAAGCAAAATCCCAATATTAAGAAAGTAGCCGTGTTTTTTGCTCAGAATGATGCTTTTAGCAAATCTGAGACTGAAACTTTTCAGACAACGGTTAAAGATATGGGATTGGAATTGGCAACAGTTCAAAAATTCTTGACTACTGATACAGATTTTCAATCTCAAGCCACTAATGCGATAAATGTCAAGCCCGATCTGATAATTATTTCCGGGTTGGCTGCTGATGGAGGCAATTTAATTAAGCAGTTGCGGGAGTTGGGGTACAAAGGCGTTATCATTGGGGGCAACGGTCTGAATACTTCTAATGTGTTTGCGGTTTGCAAGGCTCTTTGCGAGGGGGTTTTGATTGCCCAAGCCTACAGCCCTGAATATGAAAATGAAGTTAATAAGGCTTTTCGCGATGCTTATCGCGCTCAATTTAAGAAAGAACCGCCTCAATTTAGCGCTCAAGCTTTTACTGGCGTACAAGTTTTTGTTGAGTCATTAAAGGCAATTAATGCTAAGTCGAAGGTTAGCGAAAAGCCTTTGGCAAAATTGCGTACAAATTTGAATCAGCAGTTGTTGGGTGGAAAGTACGATACTCCTTTGGGGGAAATTTCTTTTACGCCTGAAGGGGAGATTAATCAGAAAGAGTTTTATGTGGCACGGATTAAGATGGAGGCGGATGGCAATAATGGTAAGTTTGAGTTTTTGAAATGATGGGAGAGGAACGTTCGATAACGGATTGCCTAGACCGAGTTAACGGAGTTAACGGATGTCAAGAAAACCGAATAAGTAAGAGGAAAGAGGGAAAAATCGTGGCGTATTTGTTTTTGAATTATTTGGCTTTGATGGTCAATTTTTAACGGGTGATGGACTTAACTCTGTTTTTGCAACAATTTTTGAATGGTTTGTCGATCGGCAGCGTGTATGCTATTTTTGCCCTGGGATACACGCTGGTCTTTTCTATTCTGGGAATTATTAATTTTGCTCACGGTGCAGTATTTACGTTGGGTGCTTATTTCACCTATGCGCTGATGGGAGGTGCTTTCGGTTTTAATGGGTTGTGGGCTAACGCTCGAATTCCCGTGGATTTGCCTTTTGCTGTGGCGTTAATTTTGGCAAGTGTCATGGCTGGTTTGGTGGGAGTAATTGTTGAAAGAGTGGCTTTTTTGCCTTTGCGCAGACGACATTCTGATTCTCTGCTGACTGTGGTTTCTAGTTTGGGTGTGGCTGTTGCGATCGCCAATATCATCCAATATCTTGTCGGTGCGGAAATTTACACTTTTCCTGCTAACACTTACGGCTATTTACCGCCTGCCATTAACTTCGGTACAGCGGATAAACCTATTCCGATTCGGACTGTTCAAATAGTAATTTTTGTGGTATCAGTTGCGATTGTAGCTGTCTTAACTTACTTAATAAATTTTACTAAATTTGGTAAAGCAATGCAGGCTGTGGCTGAAGATGCTACTACTTCTAGTCTATTGGGTATTGATACTGATAGGTACATTGTGTTGACGTTTTTTGTGAGCAGTTTTCTGGCGGGTTTGGCGGGGAGTTTGGTGGGTTCTAGTGTAAGTATTGCTGGGCCGTATTTTGGTATTGCTTTTGGTTTGAAAGGTTTGGCAGTGATTGTACTTGGTGGGTTGGGGAGTATTCCTGGGGCAGTTTTGGGAGGTTTTATAATTGGTTTGGTGGAGGCTTTTGTGCCTGGTGATTTTTCGGCTTATAAGGATGCTGTTGCTTTTGCTATATTGTTTATTATGCTATTGGTTAGACCGCAGGGTTTGTTTGGACGGCGTTTGATTCAGAAGGTGTAAGTTAGTTAGATCAAATCCGGTTACATCGGAATGATTAAACCGCAGAGGAGGCAGAGAAAGAGAAGAGAGAAATGAATAATTGGGATGCGACTGGATTTGATATCAAGCGGGTATTTAAGTATGTTTATAATTTAAGATAAAGTTATGGCTGCATTTTTTACTACTTATGGGTTTCTGATTGTCTCGATGTTAGTAGGTGCAATGTTGGGAATGTCGCTATATTTGCCTCTAATGACTGGACAGTTATCTCTGGCTAGCCCTGGTTTTTATGCGTTGGGTGGGTATATTTCGGCGATTTTATCGACGACGGTGTTTAAGCCAACAGGGGGTTTGTTTCCTCTGCCATTGCTGTTGGTGGAGATGATAATTGCAGGGGTTGTTTCGGGGTTGCTGGGGATTTTGGTGGGAATTCCGGCGCTGCGGTTGAGTGGGATTTATTTGGCGATCGCAACTATTGCTTTTGTGGAAATTTTGCGGGTTTTATCGCTGAATCTGGACATCACTGGCGGGGCTGTGGGCATTTTTGGGATTCCGCAACCGTTTGCGACGCCGATCGAGTATTTGTGGATTGTACTACCTTTACTGTTGGTAAGTATGGCGATTGTGTATCGGCTGGAACGGATTCGGGTGGGGCGGGCTTTTGCGGCGATCCGCGCTGATGAGTTGGCGGCTGATGCGATCGGCATTAACCCAACTTTTTATAAGGTTCTGGCTTTCACGTTAGGTGCTGTTTTAGCTGGGGTTGTGGGTGCTGTTAGTGCCCATTTTTTGAATACTTGGAACGCCCGTCAAGGTACTTTCGATGCTAGTATTATTTACTTGACTTCTGTGTTGATTGGTGGTAGTAGGAGTTTTCTGGGAGCAGTTTTGGGTGGGATGGTGTTTACTGCTTTGCCGGAGGTTTTGAGGGGGATGGCGACTATTCAGGGATTGCCGATTTGGTTGGCGCAATTTCTGCGGGATGGACGTTTAATTATTTTTGGGTTGCTGATTGTTTTGGGGACGATATTTTTTCCGCAAGGTTTGGTGACGCCGGAGTTGTTGAAGAGGTTTAAAAAGGCCGATCGTACTTCTGTTTAAAAAAGGATGGTCAGCCATCGCCGACCTCAGCAATCATCACTACCCTATCGTTGATGCGGACTTCAGAGTCGATCTGCTTTCGCGATTATTGGGGAACCGCCTCAGTTCGATCGCTGGCAATACTCAGATGAGAAATGCCATGTTTCTGGTACACCATCGACAACGAAATACGGCGAAACGCAGTTGTAGCCAACTGGTTTAGATGATTAATTCATGGTTTATGCGGTCTTTGTGGATATTCGATCGCTCTTCTCAATGCGATCGCTAACTTGGACTCATTGAGAAGAGCTTTGTATTGTTTTCAGGAAGCAGATAGAAAATGCCTAACCTTGATTGACTGCGCTGGGTTCCATGAATATAGTTTCCCAAATGTGACCATCTAAATCCTGAAAGCCATGACCATACATAAATCCGTAGTCTTTCGGTTCATTGTAGGTCGTTCCGCCAGCAGCAACTGCCTTGCCAATCATTTTATCAACTTCTTCTCGGCTCTCGGAAGACAAGCACACCAGCACTTCTGTACTTTTGGTGGCATCGCAAATTGGGTTGGGTGTAAATTCCTTGAACTTGGCTTCTGTCAAGAGCATGACGAAGATGTCTTCGCTCACAACCATACAAGTGGCAGTTTCGTCAGTAAACTGGGCGTTAAAACTGAATCCAAGTTTAGTAAAAAATTCTACAGACCGATCGAGATTTTTGACGGGTAAATTCACGAAAATTTTAGTAGCCATGTTTTCTCCTTTTTAACTTCGATCGCAAGGTGAAAAATTAACGATTTTTCGCTAATGTTTGAATAGAAGGGTAAGGCCTGTGAGCAAACTTGAAAGGGTTAGGTAGCTGGCTGGACATTAATCATCCACGGTGTGCCAAATCGATCGACAAGCATTCCAAAACGGGTAGACCAGAAGGTCTCTTGGAATGGCATCTTTACCGTTCCGTTTTCTGCCAATTTTTGAAAGATCCGCTCCGCTTCGACCAGATCGTCAAATTGAAGATTCACAGAGAATCCCTGTGGTTTTTTAAAGTCATCGGGTAGAGTGTCAGAACCCATCAATACCATTCCACCAACAGTTAAGTTGGCGTGCATGATTCGATCGCGCTGTTCGGAGGGAATTTCCTCAGACATCGGCGCATCCCCATAGGTCATCATCCCGTCGATTTTGCCACCTAAACACTGTTCGTAGAATTTAAATGCAGCTTCGCATTCACCGTCAAAAAAGAGATAAGTATTCGATTGCATCATGTACTCCTTTGGTTAATAGTCGATCGAGCAATCCATTCACGGGAAATGATGTGGCTGCCGGACGAAAAGTTAGGCAGTATTTATGCCCTCAAGAACCCTTGAGTTGTTCTGCCCCCGCCCGAATGCGTTCTTCCTGTTCCCTGAGTTCGGGCGTCAAGGATTCGCCGAAGTCCTCTGCACTAAAGATCGGGCGAATTTCGATCGCGGATTCTCCTGGCATCGGGTTGGGGCAGCGTTTGACCCAGGCGATGGCTTCGTCCATCGACTGCACTTGCCAGATCCAGAATCCGGCAATCAGCTCTTTTGTCTCTGTGAACGGCCCGTCAATCACGCTCCGATTTGTGCCTGAAAACGTCACCCGCGCTCCTTTTGAGCTGGGATGTAGCCCTTCGCCAGCGAGCATAATTCCCGCCTTGACCAATGCTTCGTTGTACTGCCCCATTTCCGTCAGAAGCTGTTCGCTGGGCATGACGCCTGCCTCTGAGTCTTCGGTAGCTTTGATTAGAACCATGACTTTCATCGTGAAATATCCTTTTTTTTGTGGTTGTTGAGCTGGGCTAAGGTGCGGTGGTAAAAACGGCTTGAGACGTTTCTGGATCGAAGGGGACAGAGCAATGCTCGTGCACAATCTGCCATCTGCCCTGCTTCCGCTGGCACGCAGAGGTCATTCGCATCCACATCTGCGCCCCAGGGTGATCTTTTGGCATCCCTGTGAAGTGAAAAAGCCAGTGCGCGATCGCCAAATCACCGGTCACGGTGAGGCTGAGGTCTCGCATCTCAATCCCGAAGGAGTCCGGGAAGCAAGGCAGGCAAGCCTCCCACGTCCGTCGAAATTCATCTGCACCTTTGGTTTGGAACGGCGGTATGGCATCGAAAATAATCACATCTTGGGCGTAGTGCGCCATGATGCGATCGAGGTCTTTGGCGCAGATGGCACTGGCCGTATCTGCGATAATTTGGCGAATCTGGGCTTCGTCTTGTGTTTTGGTGGTTTCGGTTGTCACAGTCATCGTGGTCTCTCCTTATTGATGTCGATTGGTTTTCCGGGCGCAGATTGAAAACTGCTAACCCTTGCTCTACCATCTAGTCGAATAGAGGTGCGCCCGATCGACAAGTTGAACATTTTTTCTGGAAAAGTTTGTCAGTGCGGATGTGGAAGCCTGCGTTGAGCGGTATTGACAGCAACTACTGGTCTGATGGCAAGCCCGACAGTTCCACGATAGGGCGAATTTCCACCGTACCTTTACTGGCGCTTGGTAGGCGTGCTGCGATCGCGATCGCTTCGTCAAGATCCTGGGCATCGATCAGAAAGTAGCCGCCGAGTTGTTCGCGCGTCTCCGCAAACGGCCCATCGGTGACAAGTTTTTTGCCGTCACGCACTCGAATACTGGTTGCTGTGGCGATCGAGTGTAGGGGCGAAGCACCCAAATATTGACCGTTCGCTTGCAGTTCTTGAGTTAGCTGTAAAGACTTTGCGTAGCATTGCTGCAGCTCGCTTTCAGTCCAGGCATTTTCGTCGCTGTAAATCAGCAATATGTATTTCATCGTTACTCCAAAATTCGATCTGAGATAGTCGCCTTCATTTATATCAATTCCGGTTAGATCGGAATGATTAAACCACAGAGGACACAGAGGACACAGAGAAAGAGAAGAGAGAGATAATAATTCCGATGTCAACGGATTTGATATTAGTAGTCGTTCGGCGAGGCTGCAAATCGACAGCAAAGCAAAAAATTTTTTCAGGCTAACTCGCGAAGGCGTTTTTCGAGAAAACGACGCTCTGGTTCCTGTTTCACGATCGCCAGCGCCTTTTGGTAGGATTCTCTAGCATCAGCCGTTCTGCCGAGCCGGCGACACAAATCCGCTCGCGCGGAGTGTGCCAGATGGTAGTCTGCCAAATCGCCACGCGCTAATATTTCGTCGATCGATTGCAGTCCCGCTAAGGGGCCATCGCGCATTGCCACTGCCACCGCCCGATTTAAGGCAACAACGGGCGACGGCTCTAATTGCACGAGCAGGTCGTATAAGCCCACAATCTGCGCCCAGTCCGTTGCTGCAGGACTCTGGGCCTCTGAATGCACGGCTGATATCGCAGCCTGAAGCGTGTACGAACCAAACCGTCCTGATGATAGCGATTGCTGCACCAGTAACGTGCCTTCAGAAATTTGTGCTTGATTCCAGAGCGATCGATCTTGGTCTTCTAGAAGGATGAGGTCGCCTGTGGAGGAAGTGCGTGCGGTGCGCCGCGATTCTTGCAGCAGCATCAGCGCCAGGAGTCCAATTACCTCGGAGTCTGGCAAAAGTTCCATTACCAGCCGTCCCAAACGGATCGCTTCGTCAGCGAGATCTGCCCGCGTCAGCGATCTGCCAGATGAGGCCGCGTACCCTTCGTTAAACACCAGATAGATCGTTTGAAGCACCGTGTCCAATCGATCGGGCAAATCGGTTTTCGACGGCACTTGATAAGGAATGCCTGCGGATCGGATCTTCGCCTTGGCCCGCACGATCCGCTGCGCCAACGTGGGGGGAGCAATCAGGAAGGCGCTGGCAATTTCCTCGGTACTGAGTCCGCAGACTTCCCGCAGCGTCAACGCCACCTGAGCTTCTGGCGACAGGGCCGGATGACAGCAAGTGAAAATCAAGCGCAGGCGATCGTCCTCAACGTCCTCCTCATCCTGGATTGTGGCGTCACTCGGATCGAGTTGTTGAGCGAGTTCTGCCAAGTGCGTATCAAAGCGGGCGCGACGGCGAATGGTGTCGATCGCTTTAAAGCGACCCGTAGATACAAGCCACGATCGCGGGTTAGCGGGAATGCCGTCGCGGGGCCATTGCGCTACAGCCGCAGCGAAGGCTTCGTGCATCGCCTCTTGGGCGCGATCGAAGTCACCGAGCAAGCGGATTAGTGTGGCTAAAACGCGACGCGACTCGGATCGGTACACAGCTTCCACCTGCTGACGGATTTGATTGGCTGCTGTCTCATTCATAAAGCCTTCACAAAACAAACATATATAGCGGTTCTCGGAAAAATGAGGTATTCACGAATTAATTAACAATTCCCCAATCCCCCAATCTAAAATCTAAAATCTAAAATCTAAAATCTAAACTTGTACCCGATCTATCTGAGAAAGGCTATATTATTGGCCGTGCCGCAGAGTACGATGCTCCCATTGCGCCCGTGCAATCCGCCAATCGACCTCGCTCCAACCGCGATCGGACATCCATGACGACCCTGGGCGGGTAGCAACCACCTCTGCTCCTATCCACTCGGCCAACCGAGCGATCCGGGTATTTGCACTCACGGTAGACCCGGAGATCGCCTTCAGATCGAGTTCCGCGAACCCAAAGTCGAGCAGCGCACGCCCCACCTCGATCGCGTAGGCATATCGCCCCCAATAGGCTGGTGCCAGTTCAAGACCAAATTCCATCTCGCCAGTTTCAGACAACCTTCCCCGCAGTCCACAGCAACCGACAAGGGCGTAAGGTTCCTGTCGTTGTACGATCGCCAGTTGGTAATTGAGTCGAGGGCGATCGCCAGCCCATGCCTGAAACATCTCGAATAGACGTGCGGCACGGTCGGGACTAGACCGATCGGGTTCGTAAAATGTCAGGTTGCGCGGATCGGCTTGATAGTCCAAGAATGGCGATCGATCGGCATCTACAAAGTCACGCAGCAGAAATCTTTTGGTTACAATCTTTATCATGATTTACCACTTTAATTATCGGCAATTAAACAAACATCATATTCTGCCAAATCTTAATAGTTTTGTCACTGCTGCCGCTAGCCAAAAACTCTCCTTCCGGGCTAAAATTAACAGAATAGACCGAGTTAGTATGACCAGCAATATTACAAATTTCTTGACCGTCTTTCACTCGCCAAATCTTGAGAGTTTGATTGCTGCTACTAGCCACAATCTCGCCATCGGGACTAAAAGCAATAGAATCAACATACCAAGAATGTCCTGTGATAGTTAAAACTTCTTGCCAATCTTTGACCCACCAAATTTTAATAGTATTGTCATGGCTGCCGCTAGCCAAAAACTCTCCATTGGGACTAAAAGCTATGCAGCGAACGGAGTCTGTATGACCTGTAAGTGTGCGAATTAGCTTCCCATCTTTAACTCGCCAAATTTTGACTGTTCTGTCCCAACTGCAACTAGCAAGAGTTTCTCCATCAGGGCTAAAAGCAACAAAATAAACTAAATTATTGTGACCCGCAAGCGTGCGAATTTCTTGCCCGTCTTTGACTCGCCAAATCTTGATTGTTCTGTCCCAACTGCTGCTAGCAATAATTTCGCCATCGGGACTGAAAGCTGCGCCGTAAACTGAGTTACTGTGACCGATCAGGGTGCGGATTTCTTGTCCATCCTTCATACGCCAAAGTTTGACAGTTTTGTCGTGGCTGCTGCTGGCTAGCATCTGTCCGTCCGGGCTGAAAGCTACTGTATAAACCGAGTTAGCGTGTCCTGTGAGGGTGACAATTTCTTGCCCGTCTTCAACTCCCCACAGCTTGATTGTTTTGTCATCGCTGCCGCTGGCTACAACTTCTCCGTTGGGGCTGAAAGCCACAGAGTAAATTAAGTTTTTGTGACCTGTTAGGGTGTGAAGACATTGCCAGTTATAAGTTTGCTGTTGGGGCTGGGCGGGAGTTTTTCCTGGTTTAACTAACTTGGAATTTGTTTGAGGAATTGCTAGATCGATCGCAACTTGGGGATTAATTTCTTTTAATACTTCAACAGCCGTTTGATAGCGGCGGTTGGTAGCATTTGCAATCATTTTGTCTAAAATTTTACTGAGTTCTTCACTCACCGGGTTGTTGGCCAAATACTGCCGCCATATCCAGGCATCTTCACCAGGATCGAACAGGTCAAATGGGGAAACTTGAGTTAGCAAATACAAACAAGTTACGCCTAAACTGTACAAATCGCTGGCAAAAAATGCTTTGCCTCTGGCTTGTTCGGGGGCGATGTATTCGGGGCTGCCGATGCTGGTTCCTGTTTTGAGTAATGCTGTACCTGTGGCAATTTTGGCAGCGCCAAAGTCTACTAAAACTAATTGTTTGTCGGCGCGGCGGATGATGTTTCCGGGTTTGATGTCTCGGTGAATAACGTTGTGGGAATGGATGAAGTGAAGGACGGGTAATAAGCTATTGAGTAAGTCTTGAATTTGATTTTCTGTAAATGTGCCTTCTGTTTCTACAATTTGTGCTAAATTTTGCCCGTCGATAAATTCTTGGACTACATATTGTCTGCTGTCTTGGATGGAATAAGCTAATAGTTCGGGAATTTGAGGGTGTTTGCCCAATTCGTCTAATCGCATTGCTTCTTGTTCAAAAAGTTCGGCTGCTTTTTTGCTGTTGCGATTGCTTGCTGATGGGATGAGTTGGATTTCTGCGGGTAAAAATTGTTTGATGACGCAGCGAGGTTTTGAGGGTTTGTCTTCGTCAACGGCGAGAAAGGTTCTGCCAAAACCGCCTTGTCCGATCGCCTTTATCGCCCGGTAGCGATCGCGCAGCAGCAGTTTCGACCGGCAATTTTTGCATAATTTGACTGCGGGGGGATTTTGTGGTTTGGAACAGTTAGGATTTAGACAGTAACTCATTCGATTTTAGATTTCGGATTTTAGATTTTGGATTTTAACTTTTTGAATATTTCCACAGCGCAGTAAATATTATACCTCTTGCACAAGTCACAATCCCATCGACTTGTAGGGTGCGTCAGACGAATTTATAGGATGATTATCTAGGATGTAGGTTCTGACGCACCTTACTATATATGCCAGTTGTGTCAGTTCTATTTTAGAAATTCCACATAACGGGGTTGTCGTCTAAATGATCGGTGACTGTTCGCCCGATCGCGTCAATTTCTTTTAATTCCTCTTCACTCAATTTTACCTCAGCAGCTTTCGCATTTTCGGCTGCTTGTTCGCCGTCGCGCGCCCCGACAATTGCATTTGTTTGCGGCTGGGAAATCAACCAAGCTAAAGCTAAATTTCCTAAGCTTGTCTGGTGGCGATCGGCAATTGGCCTGAGTTGATTTAATGCTGTTTGCACTCGGTCGTAATTTTCTTTGATGAACAGCTTATTTTTAGCGCGGTGGTCGCCTTCTTCAAACTTGTGTTCTGGCCCGAATTTACCTGTCAATATTCCTTGAGCTAGAGATGAATAGGCAATGATGGAGATATGATTGTCCACACAATAGGACATAGCATCTTTTTCTACCCAGCGCCAAAACAGAGAATATGGCGGTTGCAGGCTGTCGATGCGTCCGTATTGGGCGGCTTCTTCTATTTGGGCGCGGGAGAAGTTGGAAACGCCGATCGCCCGAATTTTTCCCTGTTCTTTTAACTTGTTCAGGGCGTCCATTGTTTCTGCAATTGGCACTAACTCGGAATTCCAACTGCCAGCGGGCCAGTGGATTTGGTAAAGGTCGATATAATCGGTGTTGAGGTTTTTTAGCGATCGATCGCAGGCTTCGATTACCAAATCCGGTTTCAGGTGGTTGGGGGCAACTTTGCTAGCATAAACTACTTGCGATCGCACATCTGAAAGTGCTTGACCGATAATTTGTTCCGAATGGCCTTCTCCGTAAACCTCAGCCGTATCAAAGGTGGTAATACCGGCCTCAAAAGCGGCGCGCATTGCTTTGACAGTTTCAGCATCCTCAATTCCCACCCACATCCGCTTCCCAGCTTGCCAAGTCCCCATAATTATCGGGGTGATCTGAATTTCCGATGTCCCCAATTGTCGCTTTTGCATACCCTAAGTCCTCATTTATATTTTTAGTATTCACCCTCAAACTCTCTAATCTTAACAGAAAAAAGTTGGGTAGTCATGCACAGTAATGCTATCGTTTTATTCTGCACTAATTATAGTGATGTACAAAGTTAAAAATTAAAAATGCGAGTATCTCAATGAAAGCAGCAGAGCTAGAAATAGGAGTTATGAGTCAAGAGCCAGGAGAAAAGAGTCAGAAGGAAGAAGCCAGAAGAAGTGTTATTACAAATATGAGATGATCCTCTTATGGTAGTCTAAAACTACCTTGTAAAGCAAGAATTTAATTCTCTAAAATCATTTTGGCATTTTGTGTTGCTTGAGAACTTTAGCGGGACTAACAAATGAAATGCCCTGAGAAAAAGAGGTACTGATCATGACAGCTTCAATGACAGGCTCATAAACCGTTTTTTCTGCAACCCACTCCACAATAAAGTTGGCACCTGAGCCTCCACTTGTATCATTTGCTGCAATAAAAAAGTGTGTGGAAGCAAGCGGCTTGAGTTCTACAGGACTCTTAATATCCTGCCTAATCAATTTCCCATCGGTATCGTAGTAACGCACAGAAGTGATAATAATCGAATTTGTCAGATCCGTATTGCGAATACTGAGCGTGGCTGACAACTCCATCACCTCATCCTGGCTATTGTAGTGATAAATATGCGAGTAAATAGGGACATATACGGTTTGTCCCATCACAACCTTTGTTTTATCTAAGGTGACAGATCTCAGTGAGGTTTCACGTTTTGTATCAGGTTGTTGCCTTTGTGAGCTAGTTTGCTCAGAACAAGAGGTAATGACGATCGCGGCGATCGCCCAACCAACCCAGAAATCATGTTTCAGCTTCATCGGCCTTCATCCAAATACACCACATACATTGCAGTTCTGTCTAAAGCAGAGTACACCTTCTCTCTCGTTTGAGGCGGCTTAGTGATAAGGTTTGAGCGGCAGTTCAATCTGAAACGTTGAGCCTTTGCCCACTTCACTCGTCACATAAATTTTTCCACCATGAGCCTGGACAATCTGTTGGACGATCGCTAACCCTAGTCCAAATCCACCACTATCGAGCGATCGCTCAGTATCCACCCGATAGAAGCGATCGAAAATATAGGGTAAGTCCGCTTCTGAAATACCGATTCCCGTATCGATTATCTGAATGACTGCCAAATTGGAATGAAGAACTAGGCGTATCTTTACAGTTCCGCCAACGGGAGTATATTTACAGGCATTGTAAAGCAAGTTTTCGACCACTTGCCGTAGCAAATCGGGGTCAGCCAATAATTCAATCGGTTGTGCCGGTAATTCGCAGGTCAGTTTGATATTTTGGGGTTCTGCAAGTGCGACAAACTGGGTTGCTAAATTGCTCAGCAACTCGTTGAGATTGATTAACTTGAGCGATTCCGGCGCAAGTCGCCCTTGATGACGAGCCAACAGCAGTAAATTATTCACCAGCGCTCCCATTGATTTTGCGCTATCTACAATGTTTTCTAAGGGAGGATGGTAACGCGAATCATCAGCCGCGATGAGCAACCCAAGCTGGGCATTAGTGAGAATGGCAGACAGGGGCGATCGCAACTCGTGAGAGGCATCGGCTGTAAAGCGCTGAAGCTGTTGATAGGCTTGCCGAATCGGTTGCATGGCCAGCCCGCTGAGAAACCAACCTGTGAGGGCAATTAAGCCCAGTGCGATCGGGACAGCGAAAGTTAGCACAATCTGAAGCTCAGTGAGCCTGTTTTGAGTTTCTGTCAGGGGAGTTGCAACCTGAAGATAACCGAGTACACCAGTTCTACCTTCAACGGGTAATGTCACCTGACGCAGCCAGATTCCTTTTCCCAAAAGTGGATCGGTCGATCGAACTGTGAGATAACCAAAGGGCGTATTTAACTGCTCTGAAGAAGGAGTCCCAAAAAAACGAACGAGCCGCCTTTGGGCGTTAAACCAGCGCACATAAATCAGATCTTCTGCAAGGGGATGAGACCCACTGCCTAACAAAGGGACATGACTCAGATCGACCTGGTTCTGGTTTTTGCGAACTTCATAATGCACGCTGGCAGCCATGACTCTAGTTTTGTCATAGAGGAGTCGATCGAGTGCCTCCAATTTATCTTTTACCTCAATCCGGTAAATCACCCCCGCAAACAGCACGAGAATGCTTCCCATTGAGAGGGTGAACCAACGAGCCAGATTGCGACGACTTTGATTGAACACGGCTTGCCTTTACGATCGTTACTGTTGAGGGGAAGTAAGGCGATAACCCATACCGTAAATGCTCTCAATCCAGTCTGCAGATCCTACAGCCTGCAAACGTTGGCGGAGTTTGCGAACTAGAACGGTGATCGCATTGCTCTCTGGTTGAGTCCCCCATTCCCACACCGCTTGTTCAATCTGATTCCGACTCAAAACCTGTCGAGGATGACGCATAAAATACTCCAACAACTGAAACTCGCGACTGGAGAGGGAAACGGTTGCACCTTGTCGCTCAACAGTAAGAGTATCGAGGTGGAGGTGCAGATCCTCAAGGCTGAGCGTATCTCCTTGCCAAAGGGGCGATCGCCGTCTTAATGCCCGGACTCGTGCCATGAATTCAACCAAATCGATCGGTTTCACCAGGTAATCATCTGCACCTGCGTCTAACCCGGTCACTTTTTCAGGGGTAGTGTCTCTTGCGGTGATCATCAAAATCGGCGCTGTTTTCCCTGCGGCTCGATATTGACGACAGAGATTTACCCCACTGATATGTGGCAACATCCAGTCCAAAATCAACAAATCATAATCTTTTTCTGATAACAGCCACTGTGCCGTCTCTCCATCTTTTACCCCATCTACGCTATGTCCTGCTTGAGCTAGTACCGTTTGCAGCGGCATCAGTTGCTTTGGGTCATCTTCCACCAGCAAAACTCTCATATCTCGGCTCGCTTCCTTCACAGCTTGCAGTTTTCAGCATTAGAGTTTGAGGCGATTCGCGCATCTTCTTTAAGCTAGATTTTAGGATAGAGCAAGTTGTATTAAAGTGCAAAAAGTATAGTAGGAGCCTCAAAACGAATGGGAAAGAATAGCTGATGATTAGACGTTGGTTAAAAGCATCAGGCGCAGAGTTTTGGGTGCCATTGCCGTTTGTGGCGATCGCGTTTTGGCTTGGTTCGAGTTTCCTAATGGCTCAAGAATTACAACAACCCCAGATCGCAAAGAATAAACTTCAGGCAGATACCCAGCTTAAAGCAACGGTTTCTGTCAATATATTGCTGATCAACGCGGTGATTAACCGAAAACAAGGAACAACCCTGGTTGCGGTAGAAACAGCAGAACCCATTTTGAAGCGATTGGAATTAGAATTGCCAATGACTGATGCAACTCAGATAGAGACAGCGATCGCGCAAGAACTCCAGTTATCGCGTCAAAATGTTCGCCAGTTAGTCCGTTACGAGATCGTTGAATAAGTTTATTGTTTCAATATTGCGATCGCATCCAGTTAAATAAGGTTGGCTAAGTCATAGGTTTCCTGGCTGCGATCGAGCAATTCCTCAAGCAGCAAAAAAAAGCGCCAAATACTCTTGCCACTTGAGGATTAAGAACTACTGAGTGACGATTTCGTTATTGATGGTAACATTTGCTGCAACTTGCCGAGCAATTTGTTCTGCCAATGCTTTTTGTTCTGCCGTTTGAACGCGCCCTGTTAACACAATCGAATTATCCCGATCGTCTGCGTCCAAATCGAATGGCTTGAGGGTGGCATCCGAGTCTAAAGCGTCTTCTACGCGATCGGCAATATCGTCAATGTCTTGATTCTGAGGCGTCTGTGCGGTCGTGGTTGCAGGCGCAGAAGCGGTTGGAGCAGTCGTATTTCCAGTGGCAGTTGTGGGAGCAGAAGTAGATGGAACTGTTGTCTGTGAAGTATTGGGCGGGTTGCAAGCACCTAAACCCAAAATTGCAACAGTGCTGACGCTGATTCCTTTTGCAAATAGCTTTAATAATTGCATACTCTTTGTCTGTTTTGTTTGTTGTGAAACGCAATTTTGCTGATAAAACTCAGGATGAAGTCTTTGAGCATTTCAACTTAACGCGTGAATGTACGATAGTTCATCTATCAAAAGTAATGCTTTTGACAACACTCTTAATAAAAGGCAACCATAAATCAAATCTAGTGAAGTAAGGTTTGCAAGTCCATAAGCTATCTCAATCAGTTCTGTTCCTAAGTATAGGAATCAAATGTGATCCAAATGTGAGTAACACAAATCAGTCCATCACTTTTTGCTCACATTCATCAATGACGCTAGAAACAAGACGAAACAACAGAGAAGCACTTGGCTTGACAAGAAACTTTATGACTGCAACTAATGTAGAAAAATTAGTAGAACACTCTTGGCATCACCTCTCTGTCGAGAAAGTGGCTCGGCTTTTAGAGACTGACCTGGAAATAGGTCTATCTTCCGACGTGTCAGCCCAACGCCGCGAGATCCTCGGTCCCAATCAACTAACGGCTCAGAAGCAGCAAAGTGTCTGGTTGCGATTTTTTCAGCAACTGAATCAGCCGCTAATCTACATTTTGTTAGCCTCTGGCATAGTGACAGCATTTCTGAAAGAGTGGATTGATTCAGGGGTAATTTTTGGGGTTGCTCTGACGAACGCCACCATTGGTTTCGTTCAAGAGTCAAAGGCAGAAAATGCGATCGCCGCTTTAGCAAAATCTGTTGCAACTGAGGCAACCATTCTCCGCAACGGTCAAAAGCAAGTGGTTTCATCCAGCGAACTGGTTCCTGGCGATCTCGTCTTGCTGTCTTCAGGGGATAAAGTGTCTGCGGATCTGCGGCTGATCGAAGTCCGTGACTTACAGGTCGATGAGTCAGCATTAACGGGAGAATCTGTCCCGGTCCAGAAGCAATCCCAGGCGCTAGAGGCAGATGCTGCACTGGCCGATCGCACGAACATGGCGTATACCGGAAGCCTGGTAACGTTTGGACAGGGACGCGGACTCGTCGTCAACATTGGTGACATGACCGAGACCGGACACATCTCCCAACTCATGCAGCAAAGTACCGCACTGGAAACCCCACTGAGTCGCAAAATAGACAAATTTAGCAAAACCTTGCTCTATGTCATTTTAGGTTTGGCTGCCTTCACCTTTGCTGCAGGCATTGCCCAGAGATTTTCTTGGGTTGAGGTGTTCAAGGCATCTGTAGCGCTTGCAGTCAGCGCAATTCCTGAAGGCTTACCCGCGATTTTAACGGTGACACTGGCGATCGGGGTTTCCCGCATGGCAAAGCAGCACGCCATTATTCGCAAACTTCCGGCAATTGAGACACTCGGCAGCACCACCGTGATTTGTTCCGACAAAACCGGAACCTTGACGGAGAATCAAATGACTGTTCAGGAGATTGATGCCGGTGGAAAGCGATATCGGGTTAGCGGTGGAGGATATGCACCAGATGGGGAAATTTCTGTAAATGGACGCTCCGTTGACCTAGCGAACGCACCTGCCTTATATGAATGCCTGCAAGCAGGACTTTTGTGCAACGATTCTTATCTAGACGTGCAAGATGGAAACTGGACTGTAGTCGGTAGTCCAACGGAAGGGGCCCTGGTTGCGGTAGCCCAAAAAGCGGGGTTAATTGCTGAGAAACTGGAGGAAGCGCTTTCCCGGATCGATACACTTCCGTTTGAATCTCAGTTTCAATACATGGCAACCTTACATGACGATCGTCCAGAACGGTTGATTTATGTCAAGGGTTCGATCGAGGCAATTCTCAAGCGGTGTCGCCAGATGCTCGATGAAGAGGGAGATGCGAGATCCCTCAACCCCGCGCCGATCGAGCAAGCCGCGGACAGAATGGCAAAAAAAGGGTTGCGAGTTCTGGCACTTGCCAAGAAAGTTGTACCCGCTTCTCAATCTTCAATTGAGCATTCTGATATTGAGCAAGGGTTAACTTTTCTGGGTCTGCAAGGCATGATCGACCCGCCCCGCCCCGAAGCCATTCAAGCGATTCAAGCCTGTCGGTCTGCGGGAATTCAGGTCAAGATGATTACGGGCGATCACGCCAAAACAGCAGCAGCGATCGCGCACCAAATGGGACTAAATCAAACCCAAGAGGCTCCCGTTTTTACGGGTCAAGAACTCGCTCAAATGAATCAGCAGCAATTAGCCAATACTGTCGAACAATGCTGCGTATTTGCTCGTGTAGCGCCAGAACAAAAGCTCCGCATTGTCGAAGCACTTCAGTCTAAGGGCGAGATTGTGGCGATGACTGGAGATGGAGTTAACGATGCTCCCGCCCTGAAGCAAGCTGATATTGGGGTAGCGATGGGCATCACGGGCACTGAAGTCACAAAAGAAGCCGCAGATATGATTCTGACGGATGACAACTTTGCTTCGATCGAGAAAGCAGTTGAGGAAGGGCGCACGGTTTATAAGAATCTGCTGCGGGCGATCGCCTTCATCCTGCCCGTGAATGGTGGAGAGTCCATGACCATCTTGATTGCCGTACTTTTGGCAACCCCGCTACCCATTTTGCCAGTACAAATTCTCTGGCTGAATATGGTCAGTTCAGTTGCGTTGAGCTTACCGTTGGCATTTGAGCCGCCCTCTCCCGATGTCATGCAACAGCCGCCTCGACCTGCCAATGAACCGCTTCTGTCTCGCAGGCTGACGGCTCGGATTCTGACAGTTTCGGTATTTAACTGGATTGCGATCTTTGGGATGTTTGAATGGATCGTCCAAACCACAGGCAATGAAGCTCTAGCCCGGACGATGGCAATTCAAGCATTGGTGGCGGCCGAAGCTTTTTACCTGTTAAGCATCAGTCGCTTCGTTCCGGCGATCGCCGCCAAACTGCGCGGTAAAGATGAATCAGTTGGCTATGCGGTGGCGATCGGCATTGGGGCTATTTTCATTCTCCAATTCCTGTTTAGCCAATGGGGCATTATGAATCAGTTATTCGACACTCAAGCTTTGACCGCAATCCAAGGCTTAATTTGTATCGGATTCGGACTGCCAATGATTCCTTTGTCAGCTTTGCTAAAGCGTTTTGCACCTCTGAACTAAGTGGTTTTTATGATGCGGTTTTTGCAAGCGATTTTACACACTATTTACCAACTTTGTAGCGTTGATTAAATATTTCTCATGAATTACCAAAACCTCAAACGTGCTAGCGGCCTATTTACCAATCATCGAAACGCAAAGCAGGCGCTAGTTGAACTAAAAAGCAGGGGCTTCCCCATGCACAAGATTTCAGTGATTGCTAAACCTTCTGACAAGAATGAGTTGGACTCTCTGGGCGTGCAGCAAATTTTAATCACAAGAGCAGCAGGCGCACAAGTAGGCGCGATCTTAGGCAGCATGCGACTAGGTTCACTAGCCTTAATTGTTGGACTCAGCAGCCTGCTAATTCCCGGTATTGGTCAGGCAGTAGCGGTGGAAAGCATTTTAGCAACTTTCTTTGGAAGTGGGATTGCTGCAACTGCTGGCGGTGTATATGGCGCACTTCAAGGATGGTTGGTGCCAGAAGAACAAGCAAGAGTTTACAATAACAGATTTAACCAGGGAGATTATTTGCTCGTCATGGAGGCAAGAGAAAATGAGATCGTGATTGCTGAACCTGTCCTTAAACGTTGGGAGATTCTGACGTGGCGTGTGGCGTGTGGCGTGGGGAGCGTGTCACTTTTGCAATAAGTACAAATACTTAAATAAGGCTGTTGTGACCAATTGCAGCCATTCTGAGTAAA
>NZ_JAUBQM010000100.1:0-20466 GCF_036701245.1 Microcoleus sp. Pol14D4 | reverse complement strand
CTGCCTATCTTTTTTTACCACAAGTTGGCTCAATCCTTACTAACTATGGGTTTGGGGCGGGTTGTCACCCCCCCAGGTAAAGTTTACCTTGCCATAAACAAGCAATATGGTGGAAAACAAGGTCACCATAAACTTTTTTTGGGATTGACTAATCCCTGACATTTGTTGTAAAATTGATTCGAGAATATTCATCAGGCATTTTTTTAAGTTCGTCTATTTTTTGAGCTTAATCTAAAAAGTGCCTTTTTTTGGGAGTTTCGGTTAAAATTCCAGGGATTTTTTGTCTCTGTTCGGGGAGCGTCCCTGTTCCAAAACTGTCCGAAGTATTGTCACTCAATTTAAAAAGAAACAAGAGTTGAAGGTCGCCATTGATAGAACGCAGTGGCGAGATAAAAATGTGTCTATGATTAGCCTGATTTGGGACAAGAGAGCTTTACCATTGTACTGGGAGATATTGGCCAAGCGAGGCTGTAGCAACCTCCGAGAATAACAAAGCTTAATCTCCCCTATTCTTGGTCTGCTAAAAAAATATAAATTTGTGCTTTTAGGAGATGCGTAAATTTGGGAGTGTTAAGCTGGCAATTTGGCTGTGTGAAAAGAATATCAAGTTTGTTTTAAGAATAAAACAGGGACGATATATTCAAGAACAAGGAAAGGAATTTAAGCGGTTGAGCGAGTGTGGTTTAGTACCAGGTACGAGCTTTTATTTGCCTGGAGTTAAAGTCACAAAACAGCAAGGATTTGGCTTGTTGGATGTCACTGGTTATTGGCAACGCAAATATCGCGATAGCGGTGAAGATGAAGGCTGGTATTTACTCACAAATATCGGCACATTGAAACAAGCTGTAACAGCCTTTAAATATCTCAGCGGTATTGAAGCAATGTTTAAGGGCTGTAAAACAGGAGGCTATAATCTTGAAAAAAGCTACGCTTGTGACGACCGCCTAAAAGCTTTAATTTTATTGATAGCTTTGGCTTAGAGTTGGACTATTTTACAGGGAGGTAAGTTTAAGCTTAGGGGAATTCCGAAATACATCGGTCGCCTGATTGAGCGGAAACGAGCGCAACGCCGTCATAGTAGTTTTTGGATTAGATTATATGGTCAATTGTGGGCGCAACGAAGCGGAGGGAGTAGGGATGGATTTTTGCCATGCAACTATTGCGGAATTGATGAAAATTAGACGCAATAAGCTCCCATTCTTTCAGAAGGGTTTGAGGGCTATGTCCTTGATTTTATCAAGCTTTTGACGGGGTTGTCACCCCGTCAGGTCGATGTACAATGCAAAATAAGTAAATCAAGCTAATTAAACGTAAAACGATCGCCCTCTTAGATCCCCGACTTCTTAAATAAGTCGGGGTGGTCATTATATCAAGACTTAAGAAAGAGTCTTGCGAGCACGTTCCGATCGCTCTTCTGCGGTATCCATAACATCCGCCATTTTATCCACCATTTCTCCTGGGTAATTTTCCAGTACCCGAGTTGAAAGCGAAATCCGGCCACGACTTTCATCGAGGTCAACCACGATCGCTTTCAGGGGTTGACCGGGAGCAAACACCTTTCCAAGGTTATCAATATATTTTTGGCTAACTTGCTTGATGTGCAGTAAACCGCTAACTCCTTCCAAGTCAACAAACACGCCAAAAGGCTTGATGCTGCTGACTTTTCCTTCTACCAACTGACCAATTTGCAAATCCTTGAAAGCATTCGATTGAGTGGCCATCCGCTGGGAAAGTACGAGTTTTTCTCGTTCGCGATCGACCTCCAAAAAATTAACGCTCAAAGATTGGCCGATCAGCGATTCTAGGTTATCGCGTTCCACTAAGTGCGATCGGGGAATAAAACCGCGCATTCCCTGAACATCTACTGTCACGCCGCCCTTATTCGCCCCAGAAACCCGCACCTGAAGAACTTTACCGGTTTCCTGCAATTCAATTAAATCTTCCCAAGCTTGCTGAATTTGTAACTGCCGCAGAGACAAGGTAACTTGGCCATCTGCATCTTGTTCGCGGATAATCAAAAAGTCCCGTTCCTCGTCCAGCGGAACCACTTCCGACAAATCCGTTACTGTTCTCAAAGCAGCCTCTTCGATCGGCAAAAAAGCCGAAGACTTGCCGCCGATATCAACATACGCGCCGTTTGAGTCGTACTCGAACACTTTGCCGCGCACTACTTGTCCCTTCTGGAACTCGTAATTGTGCTGTTCGAGGGCTTTAGCAAAATCATCCATTGAAAAGGATGCTTTTGCGCTTTGAGAACCTGTAGATTTGGAATTCATGTCAGTTTAGTTGTCAGTTGTCAGTAATTTAGTTGGCAGTCGTCAGTAGAAAAAATTTTCCCACTCTCCACATCTCCCTATCTCCCCATCTCCCACTCTCTAAGCTGGTTGAAGTTGCTGATGAAATAGCTGCTTCACCTGCACCCACGAGTCGGCTGCTGCCGTAGCGTCGTAACTGCCGCGGTGGTCGCAGAAGAAGCCGTGATCGGCATTGTAGCGGAAAATTTGGTGAGAAATACTGTGTTTTTGCAATTCTGTGGCGATTTGGTCAACTTGTTCTAAGGGAATGCTGGGGTCTTGAGTGCCAAAAAAGGCGTAGAGAGTGCCTTTAATGTCTGCTGTGCGGGCGATCGTGGGAGTGCCGCCGCCGGGGGTTTGGGTGGCGATACCGGCGCCGTAGAACGACGCTGTAGCCTTGATTTCGGGCAAAGTAGCGGCAAGGTAGGCGACGTGTCCTCCAAAGCAGAAACCAATGCAGCCAAAACCTTCTGGTTTGACAGAGGGTAGAGTTTTGAGGTAATTGATAGTGGCTTGAATATCGCCCAGAAGTTCGGAAGCTGTGGTTTTTTCTTTGTATTCTCTGCCGATTTGGATGGCTTCGGGTGTGTAGCCGGTTTCAAAGCCGGGGGCTTGACGCTGGTAAATGGCTGGGGCGATCGCCACATATCCTTCTTTTGCTATTCTTTCAGTAACTTCGCGGATGTGCGAGTTGACGCCAAAGATTTCTTGAATTACGATAACAGCAGGAAATTGCCCTAGGGAGACTGGCTGGGCTAGGTATGCAGCTATTTGCAAATCCCCGTTAGGAACTGTGATGTTTTTGGTGCTAATTTCGGCTTTTGTCATAGGGAGTTTTAAGGTAAATGCCACTCTACTGATTTTAAGTTGATTTGGGAATTTTTTAGGCAATTCTGCAATTATATCTTTCGGAACCGCGCAGCGCAAATAGTGCAAATATGCCAGGTAAAAATTCGCTCTTTATTGAAGGTTTAGGTTGGGCTAAATAATTCGGGGTGGCTCATTCCTAGCAATTAAGAGAGATAAAGTTTCGGTAAAATATAAGTTTTGATAAGTGGTTTGCTCAAACACAGATTTTGATAAGCCTAGGCTTGAAAATATTTTATTTTGATTGTTCGTGAGATTTTTTAGATATAGCCTTTATCAAAAAGATGAGGTACAATAACAGCAGTGAGTAAACCAATTTCAAATATTTTTGCTCTGTAACTTCATTAAATGTAAAGTTTATGGCTTTTGCTAACTGTTGATCATTAGTCGTCTTGATATAAGGGAGAATATTTTTAAGTTTTGACCATAAATTTTCAATTCGGATAATTCCTGCGACTATGGCGACAAGTATATTAATTTTGCCTTTTTTTTATGACTTTTTCTACTCCTTGTCCGGTATAAATAGTACAGTTATCCATAACTACACAACCCGCTTTCCCTAATTTTTGTACGAGTTATCGGATGATAAAATTCTCAAATATAATTGTATTGGTCGTACCAATTAAATTTAGTAACCCTATGGCTTAATTGACTGATATCGCTCCAATTATTGAGACCCCTCTTCCAACCTATTCCATGTTTATTGGATTTTTAAACCCGGTTTTTGAACCTTTTAGATACCGAGCATATAACCTAACGATTGCCAAGTTAACTGCCGATTCATCAAGAGATATTAAGTCTTTGAAACAAACTTATCTGATTTTTTTGCTAGAACTCATATCGCAGGTTCGTAACTTTTTCAGTATCTTTATATGAGGGATTTTTTTTTAAGTCATGCTTAAGAGTTGTGTCATTCTTCCCCTCGTTGCTATGCTGACGATCGAACAAATTTTTGGGTACCGTCAATCATGGAGTTCTTCGATAGTTGTATGATTATTTGTTTCAATCAATTCCGCTAAAATCAGCAGTTGTTCTGAATTCATTTTTTTATTTAACTCCGCATCACTCAGTTCTAGGAGCAAGCTTTTGGGTCTCATGATAGTGTTTAATAAGCTTTTGGACAAAAGTAAGGGCTACACAAAAACTGTTAGCTCTTGCTCTTTGTAACAGCGGTTCATTATGGTAAGTATCGAGAGTTTTTCTCTAAAATCAAGAGAATAAGTTTTCATTTTTACTAACGTGTAATATGATACTTTCTACAATTATTGATAGTTGTCAGTCGAGTGAATGTGGTGAGTGTTCCATTTAATTAGAGCTGCATGATATTTTTTGGTTTTATATTTTTCACTTAATTCAAGCCAGTTACATCATATCTTATCTTTCTGGAAAGGCTATAGCTCGATTTTGTTTTCAAGCACATTTGCAACAATTGTCGCTTCAATATCCCGATGAATTGCATATTATTCAAGTCGATAATGCTCCCGGTCATCTTTTAATCACATCTGAATTACCAGACAATATTATTTTACTATTTCAACCTCCTCATTGTCCTGAAGCAAATCCAACAGAAAGATTACAGCACTTTGCTTAACGATTAGGTACAATATTAGAGGTGGTAAGAAAGAGAAAAATGAAACCCTACTCCCTAGATATACGTCAAAAGATTATTGACACAAGGAGAAGCAGGTAACACCTCTATTCGGAAAGTAGCAGAAAGATTTCAAGTGAGTAAAAGTACGGATCGCGGCACTACTAAAGCGAAAAAAAGAGACAGGAAGACTACTCCCTAGTCAGGCTCATGGTGGTAAACCGAGCCAACTCTTTGGTCACGAACAACAGATTGAAGAGATGGTAGCCCAGTATCCAGATTACACACTTGCAGAATATTGTGAGTATTGGCACGAAAAAACAGGAGTATGGTTGAGCGAGAGTGCCATGTGCCGATTCTTACAAAAGCAGCAACTCACTTTGAAAAAAAAAACACTACGGAGTAGTCAAGCCCATAAAGAAATTAATCAAAAGAAGCGAGTAGAATATTGGGAAAAAATCCGAGATGTCGAACCAGAAAATCTGATATTTTTGGACGAAATGGGCGTATTGCTGGGGATAATGAGACTTAGAGCTAGAAGTAAAAAGGGAGAAAGAAGCTACGATATCAAGCCATTTTATAGAGGAAGTAGGGTAACAGTGGTGGGAGCAATAAGCAATAAGAAAGTCATCGCCATGAAGACAATAGAAAAATCGATAAACGGAGAGGAGTTCAAGAAATTTGTGCAAGAACAACTGGTTCCAAAATTATGGAAAGGAGCGGTATTAGTCATGGATAATTTGAAGGCGCACAAAGTAGAGGGGGTAGAAGAAATGATTGAAGCAGTGGGAGCAAGAATAGTGTATTTATCACCTTACTCACCAGAGTTTAACCCGATCGAACATTTATGGTGGGAATTAAAGGCATGGCTCAGGAGATTTGTACCTCGAAGTGTACAGATTGTGGAAAAACTCTTGGAATTGGGAGTGAAATTATGTTCAACTAAGCAAATCGAAAATTATTTTGCTCACTGCTGTTACTGTACCTCTTAGTCACACAAAGTGCTGTATGAAAATACATCAAAGGGTTTTTAACTAAGTTAGTCTTCAGTAATCTTGACGAACTCCGTGTAAAAGTTCAGGAAACATTATCATATTTAACAAATCATGTCATTGGTTTTCTAACAGGATGGTCTGGGATTTTACAGTATTTATCTATAGCAGTATTTAAAAAAATGGTATTATTGATTGGGTTCCACGATTTAATTGCTCCAATAAATCCATTCCAACCCTTTTATTTTTATGCTTGAGCAGCTTATTTCTTACTTCTTTAATTCGCAGACTGACAGAAGAGGGATATCAGGGTTTGGATCACGCGCGGACAGGTGCATTTTTTGGCGGAGTGGTATAACTACTCTGAACCCACAAATATGGCAATTCCTCAAGCGCTAGTGGGAGAGGGTAAATTAGTATTGGGTATAGAAAAATCTAGAGGAAGTATTGAAGTGCCTGTCCCATTCCCCTTGCCAGCAGGATCGGGCTGGTAAAGTTGGATACGAGCACGCCCAAGTCGTTTAGCTTGGTAAAGCGCTTGGTCGGCTGCGGCAATCAGAATTTCGGCTCCCGATTCAGATGCAGGAACAATACTAGCTACGCCCAGGCTGAGAGTGACGTACTGGCTCACCTGAGAACCAGCGTGAGGAAGCTGCAAAGCTGCGATTTTGAGTTCTATGTGTTCGGCTACCAGCACAGCGCCTTGAATCGCGGTATTTGGCAAAATAACGGCAAATTCTTCGCCTCCGTAGCGAGCTACTAAATCGGCGGGGCGATTGACGGCATTGCCGATCGCCGCGGCGACTTGCCGCAAACATTCGTCTCCCCCTGGATGCCCGTAGGTATCGTTGTAACTTTTAAAAGAATCAATATCGCAGAGAATCAGGGACAGAGGCGTTTGTTCCCGGACTTGTCTGCGCCACTCCATTTCTAAATACTGATCGAATCGGCGGCGGTTTGCTAGCTGCGTGAGTTCGTCTAAACTGGCCAAGCGCTCTAACTTGAGGTTGGCGGCTTGCAACTGCTGATATAGTTCTGCTTGCTTGATGGCGATCGCCAACTGGGTGGCCAGAGAAGACAGCAACTCTACTTCCAACTGCATCCACTGCCGGGGACTGCACTGGTGGGCCATCAGCAGCCCCCACAAATCATCTCCTTGGACTAAAGGCACAACCAAATAAGCTCTCACGGCGAATTGTGCGAGCAAGTCAATTTGATATTGCGGCAAATCGGCGGCCCAAACATCCGCGATCGGTCGGATCGCTCGATGTTGGTACGCTTCGAGATAGAACTGGTCAAAACAGAAATTTTCCAGGGTTTCCCCCAACATCGGCGGGCAGTTGGGAGCTACAGATTCCACTGTCACCGCCCCCGTCGCCGGGCCGGCGCAGAGACTGCCGGTACAGGGGTTAAAGCGCACGATCATCACTCGATCGGCCTGAAGGAACTGACGTACTTCTGTCACTGTCGTGCTGAGCACTTCGCCCAAATCCAGAGACTGGCGGATGTGCTGAGTAATCGTCGCCATCAGCAGTTCTCGTTCGTTCTGCTGCCTTAGCGCCTCTTCTGCCCGCTTGTACTCGGTGATATCTTGAGCGGTGCCGAAAATTTGTTTGGGGCAGCCGTCGGCTGTACGGGCGAAAACTTGGTCGCGGCAGCGAAACCAGCGCCATTCGCCCGATCGATGTTTTAGGCGATATTCCAACTCCAAAATATGCGCGTCTTGGGTCGAGGGAAATTTTTCCTGGTGGGCTTTGAGCCTCGGCAAATCTTCTGGGTACACCAAACTGGAATACCAAGCAGTTTGCATCTGTAAAATTTCTTGGGGATTGTAGCCCAGCAATTTAGAAGCTTGACCGTTGACGTAGACGTTTCGCTGTTCGGTCAAATCGTAGATATAGAGCAAATAAGGCGCGGCGTCAGCAATCTGCTGGATGAAATGCTGACTCGATCGCAATTCTTCCTCCACCCGCTGCCGCACTTGCACTTCTTCCAAAGCTTGATCCCGCATTGTGCGGTAAGCTTGGATGCGGTGGGTGAGGTCGGTCACGTCTTGAATCACCAGCAGCGCGTAGAACGATGGGGAATTCACCCCCGGCCATATTGATGACGAAACTGAGGGTGGAGATTCCCTAGACAAAAAAGCACTTCTTGGTGATCCGACTCCGACAGTACCATCTGGTTTTAACTCAAGAGTGTGGAGAACCCAGTCTCTAATCTCCTGTTCTTCTATGCCAGCCTCTAGGGCCGGCACAGCAGTCACTGTAGTTTGCTGAATTCGCTGCTGACCGTCTTGCCAAGTTGCCGGAATCAGGTGTTTGTGAATTTGAGAAGAAAAAATTGTTGGCGGGCCTCCTGCAAAGATTTGCTTGAAGCGAGTGGCGTACTTTAACTGACTCAAGTGAGGAAAATGGGTTGTGATCTTTGTCCCCAATATTTCGCTGCGGGGAATTTTAGTCCACTCTTCCAGACAAGTGTTCCAAAACAGCACCACAAAATCATCTTGGAGCAAGCAGGCGCCGACTGGTACGCTGTCGAGAACCCCAAACTTTTCCTTAATACTTTTGCTCTCCTCAATCATAGACCCCCGGCAAGTTGATTGATAGCAGTCAACAAGGTGTCAAAGGAATTAACATTGAAAATAAGAATGATATCTCCTTCAATGTGAAGCCTTTCAATCATGAAGCTGGTCTGGGCTAATAAAACAACTGTATCAGTAGCTAAACCGCCAGATATCAGCAAACTAGAAATCGTCCCTTCGCTATAAGTGGGAATTGAGTAATTCAGGCGCTGCTGAAGCACGTTGCTGATTGCACCCATAACCCCATTAATTACAATGTTTCCCACTTCACTCAGCGTACCAATTTTGACTGAATCGAGATCGTGAGTTCCTTCTTCCCCTGTAAGCATTGTCACCAGCAGGGCAGCGCTGTTGGTGGGAAAGACTAGCTGGGCAATGCCTCCAAAGGAGCCTGTGAATTTGAGCTGGACAGCGGCGATTTGCTCGCCGTTGAGGTGCTGCTCTAATTCTTCTTCCACGTCGATGGGAGTCAGAATTTGAAGGTAGGGGATTTGCAAGCGAATCGGGGAGTCGATCATGTCGTTCAAAACCCCTGCGGCTTGACCGATCCCGATATTGACGAGTTCCTGCAAAGCATCAAGCTGTCGAGTGCTTAATTTCATTGGGTGCTCTCCTCGCTGACACTGAGAGCTTTTTTGATCCATCCGATCAGTTCGTCTGAGTTGGGCATTTTGTGAATGACTGCCAGGGCTCCGAGTTCCATGCACTCGGAGCGGGTGCTTGCTTGGATGTCTGCGGTAATTACGATCACTGGAATTTTATATCCTCGATCGCGCATGGCTTGCAGGACTTCCCGACCTTCCATTTCTGGCATCAGCAGATCTAATAGCATACAGTTTGGGGTTTTAGCGCCGAGCTGTTCTAGAGCTTCGGGGCCGCTGGATGCTTCCCAAGTCTCGTATCCTTCTGCTCGGAGAATTTTGCAGATTACCCTGCGAGTCAACCACGAATCTTCGACAACCAGAATTGATGTCACTACGTTCTCCTCCTTCTATTGTTAGGACTGACCGGTATTGCAGGTACTGCTTTTATCTTGACATTAATTTAAAGTGCTGGGACGATGTGCGATCGAGCTTGACTCGGAATTCCTGTTCTTAAAAACTAACCCATTAATGTGTTGGATAGTTTAGTATCTGGGACTATGTGAAGAAAAAACCCGGTTTCTGAATGAAACCAGGTTTGGGGGATCTCTATTGTTCCTAACATGGGCGCTCAATTATAGATGACCAAACGCTTCCGGAGAGACTCTACTCGCTGTTTTGCCGTGGTATTGTCTGGATCGCAGGCGAGAGCTTGTTCGTACATTTCCAAAGCTTGAGCTGTTAATTTCTTTCGCTCGTAGGCATGACCCAGGTTATTGAGAGATGTAACGTATTCTGGTTGTAACTTCAGGGCTTCTTTGTAGTGGCGGATTGCGATGTCGTACTGTTCTTGGCCAAAGTGTGCAAAACCGAGGGCGTTGTAAATAACAGCTTGATTTTCTTCGCCTTCCAAGTCTTTGGCTTTCAGGGCTTTTTGAAACAGTACGATCGCTTGGGAGTAAAGCTTCTTATCTACATAGATACTTCCTAATTCGTAGTATTCCTGTGCTGTTCCTCTTTCTACTGTCAGCTTATTTTCTAAGCGTTCTAGAGACATTTCCAGCTTCCGAGTTTTAAGAATCTGGCGCACCACAAACCAGGAAGTGCTGCCGAGTATAGCGAGCAGAACTGTCAGGTAAACAATGAGCAAATTACTATCCATGTTTTTCTTAAAATTAGGTAGGTTTCTGGAAGGTCTTATTTATTTTAAGGCGTTAGCAATCTCTGACATTTGCCTCTGCAACTGTATAAAAAACACGGAAATAGCGATCGACAGATCCGATCGCGATTTCTGAAAAAGCAAGAACCCAGAAGTAAGAACAAAGAAGGAAATTTGGTCTCAACCTCCTAGATTTATCAGGAGTTTTCCTTCTCTGGCAGACTGTTAAATCTTTCTTACTTCTGCTTTCTGCATTCTGAAAATCAAGCGAACTTTCAGGCTCCGGCTCGATTAGCCATTTCCACGACTTTACCGAATGTGGCTGGGTCAACGATCGCCATTTGTGCCAACATTTTGCGGTTGATTTCGATGTTGGCTTTTTTCATGTTGCCGATCAGTCTGCTGTAGCTCGTGCCGTGCTGGCGCGATGCGGCATTGATCCGAGCAATCCACAGGCGGCGGAAATCGCGTTTGCGTTTTTTGCGATCGCGATAACCGTTACGCAGGGCCTGCATCACCCGTTGGTTAGCTGTGCGGAACTGTTTGGACTGTGCGCCTCGGAAACCCTTGGCTAATTTGAGAATTTTTTTGCGGCGCGCTCTGGCGACATTACCGCGTTTTACCCGTGTCATCTTTAATTTCCGTTAAACTTTACAAGTATGGAAGCATTAACCGCACGTTAGCGTCGTTGGTCTCGTCGATGACGACCAGCTTAGAGAGACGGCTTTTGCGAGCTGAACTTTTGTGCTGTAGCAAGTGGCTTTTGTAAGCTTTGCGGCGCACGATCTTACCGCTGCCGGTCGCTCTAAAGCGCTTTGCGGCTGCTTTGCGAGTTTTGAGTTTTGGCATGAACTGGTGTTATTTGGACACAAGCTTATACCGTATCACGTTTGTGCTACTTTCTGCAAGGGAGATTTGTGGGTTAGCAGTGGCGCTGTACTTGGGGCAATATACAGGATGGGCGATCGGCTAATCTTGTGGTTGTTTGCTGCTATTAACACCTAGTATAGAATGTTATACCGCAGTTGCGGTATAATTAACGGTTAGCGCCACAGCTAATATTTGAAAGCTGTTGGTGAGGCACGATAATTAAATTGAAGATGCAACATTAATTATTGATTCAGGCGCTTACAGAGTCCCTTGAAAAAAATTGCAAATATCCATTTGTCAGTAATGACAATTTTAATAGACATTTCTTTGCTATTTATGTTAGAAATTTAGTGGCCAAATTAATAAGTGCTTCATTGGAATTACCCGAAATCTCTAGCGTAAAAGCTTCAGCCGGAAATCGTGTTTGGGCTAAAGTTCCTGGGATAGCAATATTTAACAAACTTGTAACTGAGAGTGTCCAGTCGGGGTTTTACTGTGTTTATTTCGCGCCGACTTCTGTGGCGTTTACGCTTCTCTCAATCAAGGAATAGCAGATAAAAGAAATAAGTTAGGACTTGAGAAGTCGAGGGACATGGTAAGGGTTCAACCAAAATTCTTTAAATATAAGCTTGGTTCTGACAAGCTCAGGGAATTTTCAGAATCGATCTTCAGCTTGATTATTATATTCCAAAGGCAACTACTTTTAGATGGTTCTGCAAGTTTTTGACCCATGGATTTCCATTGTTAAAAGGGTTATTCGAGCAACTGAATCCTACCAACATCGTGGAAACAGGCGTCTTTGATCTGGAACCAGTATCCCAATGGGGGGATAGAGAAAATCACGTTACTAGGGGATGCCACTCACCCAATGCGATCGTCCTTATGATTAGGGCCTACTATGGTATTTGAGCAAGACTTAAGTGTCCAATAATTTGCTAAACTTATCCATAGTTATTCGCCGAGATAAAGTTCTATGTGGAAAGTGGCAGAATTCGCAAAATTAGTGGGAGTCTCAAGCTCTACGTTACGGCGCTGGGAAAGGGAAGGCAAGTTAATCCCTGAGAGGACACTGGGCAACCAGCGTGTTTATTCAGAAACTCACCTAAATATAGTCCGGAACCTAAAGACCGGTAAAACGCCACCCAATCGGGCGATCGTATATTGTCGCGTCTCGTCCCCCGGACAAAAACAAGACTTACTTCGTCAGACACAAGCTATGGAACAATTCTGCTTGGCGCAAGGAGTTGCTATCACAGACTCCATTCAGGAGATTGGGGGTGGACTCAATTTCAAACGTCCCAAATTCCTGCAAATCCTACAATGGGCGATACTAGGCGAAGTCAGGGTGCTTTACGTGGCTCATCAAGATAGGCTGTGCCGATTTGGTTTTGAACTTGTCGAGCAAATTCTACAGTGGAATGGCGGGACGATTATCGTCGCAAACGCCGAAAGCCTTTCACCGCATGAAGAATTGACTCAAGACTTGCTTTCAATAATCCACTGTTTTTCTTCCCGCCTCTACGGACTGCGAAAATATAAAGCAAAAGTTAAAAATATTGTAGAGGGTGTAGACCCTTGTTCGGATTCCTCTATAGTTGATCAAGTAAAGACTTCCAAGTAAGTTTAACTATGTTTGGCGTCAAACGATCGCTAAAATTGAATAACAATGAAGCGACCTTGATGGCAAAACACGTAGGATTTCGGCGCGCAGTATTTAATTTTGAATTAAGCTTGCCAACCCCAATGCATAGCGAGGGGAAGCTTTAAGACTCAAAGGTACTCAACTAAGTCAAAAAAGTTCTCACCAACCACCTCAAGAAACAACCTAAATTCGTTTAGATGAACCAGTTGTCTAGTCGAGTTTATCAAAATTCTTTGATTGACTTGAAAGATACGTTTAGTCGATATCGTTCCGGGAAAGCAGGTTATCCAAAATTTGCTAGTCGCCGGGATGGTCAGTCTTTTACGGTTGACCCATCTAGCGCCAAAGTTCTGCTAAGTCCTGGTAGCACAATTAAGATTCCCACCTTGGGAAAGTTTCGACTTTACGAGGCACTTAAATGTAGTTTTGTGTCTCTAACTTTCACGATATCACAAGAAGGAAGTCGCTGGGCAAGTATCCTTCTCTTTTGACGCGGAACGTTTACCTGTTAAGCAATCTGAAGCAGTTGTAGGAATCGACGTAGGTATTAAATATGCGACCACGCTGTCAAATCGGTAAGTTTTTGATGCAACAAAACCGTTAATAGCCAGTACGCAAGCCAAGCTAGCTACTTTACAGCAAGCATCAAAACAGGTAAAAGGTTCCCAAAACTAACGCAAAACTTACAATAAAATTAGCCAAATTTACGCACAAATAGCTGGCATTCCATTCTTTTATATTCATACCAATTCACTATGAAGCTGCATTTAATATAACGCTAAGGATATAGTTCCAACCAGAAAGACATCAGCCTCATTTAGTGTATCTTCATAGTGAATTGGTATCAGAAATTAAAAACTTATTTGGCTAAAATTTTCACGCTAATTAAGATTGAAAACTTAAACCCACATTCCGCACCCTCCACTGTCACAATCAGTTTTTGTGGAATTTTGTGAACCAAAATAGTCACTTTTTATACACGCAAGTGGGAAATTGGACTTGCGATCGCCAGTTCAATTTCGCCAAACTCCGAAAATTCGTAGTGTGACAGTTTAGGGTGCGGAATGTGGGTTAAACGTCAAAGGCATGGTGGCCGATCAGAAGCTGGCTGGGTCAATATCCGAACTATAGTTTTACATTACGAATTCAAGCGTTAACTTGACTATAAATGTAAAAGGTCTGGAGCAACTTTATTGCTAGTGGATAAATGGTTTCCTAGTTCTAAAACTTCCTAGAATTGGGACTATGAAAAACATATGTTACTAAGTATAATGATGAAGCCGTCGCCAATGAATCAAAATGAGTTTCAAGAATGGGTCTACAACTAAAATCCTCCGTAAATCGTTTAATTTTTGCGGATTAAAAATGCTGGCATCCTCCCCCTATAGGCACTCGAACATTATAAATAAAAGAGGTATTTAAGCTGGATTTAATATTAAACTCTCAATACAGGCCTTTCGGAATTTTCGGGATTGGGAATTAGACACTAATTTTTGCAATCTACTAGCAAATCTAAAGTTTCTAACACAGTTTGGCCGATTAGCACCATATCGCCTAAAACCATTCCCGCCTCAATCGTTTCGCGCCCTTCTATTTCAATAATAACAGGCCCAGTCAACCCTACAGTTTCTTGCCTGCCATCAGCATATTTTTCTATTTCGTGACTCCTAATTCTTAAACCCAAGTGTTGGCAGACTTCTACAGGAATAGCTGTGCGTACTGCACCAGTATCTATGAGTGCTTCTGCTTCGTAGATGCGCAACAGATTTGGATTGAGCAATCCTCTCTTGACTAACTCTTCATTAATGGCATTCGTTAGCTTGACTTTGACTCGAACTGCACCCATATTTTTGCTGGCTTGAGTTAGATTGCGATCGATATTTATCACATCGCCTCTCTTTTCGTCTAGAAAGTCTACCTTTGATTCTAGCTTGAATTTATAGTAAGGTGCGCAGTGCGCACCCTAAAAGTAGAGTCTGTGCGTAAGTCTTACAGCCTATCGCAGGTTTATGAAGTGCAGTAGGGACAAAAGCTTTCGCCGTGTCCCTACGGGGAGCTATCACTCTTGTGGGGTGGGCATCCTGCCCGCCCTAAACATACAAGTTAAATGCACAACTGCTTACTCATCTTCTGCATAGATAAACCGATACAATTCGCTAGGATCTGGCTCAGCGCTTTTCTCAGCAAAATCTACCGCATCATCAATTACTGCTTGAATCTTATTATCGATCTCTTTCAATTCTTCAGCAGTTGCCAAAGTTCGATCGATCAAATCAGCAGCCAACTTCTTAATCGGATCGCGAGGGAACCAATATTCCTTCTCTTCCTTAGAACGCAACTCATCAGGGTCGGCCAAAGAATGCCCGCGAAAGCGATAAGTCAAAGCCTCGATCAGAGTCGGCCCTTCGCCGGCGCGCGCCCGCGCTATAGCTTCCTTCGCCACTTCCCGCACCGCCAAAACATCCATCCCGTCAACCTCGACGCCAGCCATGCCAAAAGCATGAGCTTTCTTGTAAATCAGCGGGTCAGAAGTAGCTCGCTCGTGGGCCATCCCGATCGCCCATTTGTTGTTTTCCACAACATAAATAATCGGCAACTTCCACAAAGCCGCCATATTTAAACACTCAAAAAACTGACCGTTATTGGCAGCACCGTCGCCAAAAAAACAAGCAGTTACCCCATCGGAACTCTCATCCCCCAAAGCTTCGCGACGGTACTTCGATTGAAAAGCCGCCCCCGTAGCTACAGGAATTCCCTCAGCCACAAAAGCATAACCGCCCAACAGTCGGTGTTCGGCCGAAAACATGTGCATCGAACCGCCGCGGCCCTTCGAGCAACCAGTTTCCTTCCCGAACAACTCCGCCATTACCTCCCGCGCCGGCACACCCGCGCTCAAAGCGTGAACGTGATCGCGGTAGGTGCTGCTGACGTAATCGGTATCATCCCGGCGCATCGATCGAATCACGCCAGTAGAGACAGCTTCCTGACCGTTGTACAAGTGGACAAAACCAAACATTTTGCCCCGGTAGTACATCTCAGCACACTTGTCCTCAAAATAGCGCCCCAACACCATATCCTCGTAGAGCATCAAGCCCTCATCCCGAGAAAGGTTTACGCTTTGCGCGTCAAAAACTGGTAAAGTCCGTTCCTGAACCATAAATAATTAATACCCGACGATCGGCTTCCTAGACATCTAAATTTAAACCGAGATGGGACACAACCGCAGCAGAAAACGATCGTACCTTTTTTGTACAGCAGTTCACCAATTGTTAAAATGAGTTTGGCAGGCGGAGAGGCTTGCCGGGACTTGGAGAACCAACTCCCATCTAAAACCGATGCCAACAAATGATATAATTCCATTACTCTCAAACCCGAATAATGCTCTGCAAGTCAAACCACTCCTTTAGCTGACGGGTAGCTGACGGGCAGTGGGGCGTGGCATTTTCCTCACTGTAAAACGCTGTAGAGGGAAAAAAGTCAGAGTATCTCTACGGCAAGTCCAAGATACCGTGAATTGAGCGGTTGGAAGCCAACACCAGAATTTTTGATTGGGTTTGCGGGAGTATCTCACTTAAGATAGGCTAATTCAGTTGCTAGCGCTTTGGGGAAGTGGACGAGTGTTAATTCCACTAGATTACTACCGGATTTTGGGTCTACCGATTCAAGCTACTGCCGAACAGTTGCAGCAGGCTCACCGCGATCGAACTTTACAGCTTCCGCGCAGGGAGTATTCTGAAGTTGCGATCGTCGCCCGCAAACAACTGCTCGATGAAGCCTGCGCCGTTCTGTCAGACTCAGAGGGGCGCAAAGCTTACGATGCCAGTTTTTTAGCCAAAACTTACGATCGAGAGTCGGAAGCCGCACTCGAAGCCAAGCACCAGAGGTCAAAAACCTCAGCAGGCACAGCCACCTTCCTGCAAGAGGCAGGAGAAACCGCTCCGCCAGAGTCCAAGACTTTAGATGCTGCTCCCGACCCCCACACTCCAAGTATTGAAATCGATGACAACCAATTCGTAGGAGCCCTGCTCGTACTGCAAGAACTGGGGGAATACGAACTCGTACAGAAGCTGGGTCGCCCGTATCTTAACAATGGCAGCATCGCGATCGCAGAAGGTCGTTTCGGCGACCCTCAGCTCGTGCGGCCAGATATAGTTTTAACTGTCAGCCTTGCCTGTCTAGAACTCGGCCGCGAACAGTGGCAGCAAGGTCAGTACGAAAATGCCGCAAAATCATTAGAAGCAGGTCAAGAATTGCTGCTGCGCGAAAGCCTATTTGCAAGCGTGAGGGGTGAAATGCAAGCCGACATATACAAACTCCGTCCGTACAACATTTTAGAGCTACTATCCCTTCCCGAAGAAAAAGTCGCCGAGCGTCGTCGGGGACTGCAAATCCTGCGAGAAATGCTTCAAGAACGAGGCGGCATCGACGGATCGGGAGACGATCGATCGGGTTTAGGAATAGAAGACTTCCTCCGGTTCGTGCAGCAAATGCGTAAACACCTAACCAGCAGCGAGCAGCAAGCGCTATTTGAAGCCGAAGCCGGCCGCCCTTCCGCAGTCGCTACTTACCTCTCGGTCTACACCCTGTTAGCCCAAGGATTTGCAGCCAGACAGCCATCGATGATCCGTCGGGCCAAGCTGATGCTGATGCAGCTCGGTCGCCGCCAAGACGTTCACCTGGAAAAAGCTGTCTGTTCCCTGCTGCTGGGCCAGACAGAAGAAGCCAGCCGATCCCTCGAACTGAGTTCGGAAAAAGAGCCCCTGGCATTCATTCGCGAACATTCCCAAGATTCACCCGACTTGTTGCCCGGACTGTGCTTGTACGCCGAACATTGGCTACAAGAAGAAGTGTTTCCCCACTTCCGCGACTTGGCCAACGAGTCTGTGTCCTTGAAAGAATACTTTGCCGACCCGAAAGTACAAGCTTACCTAGAAGCTTTGCCACAGGACGCAGAAACCGCCAACGAATGGGTCGTCGTGCAGCCCCGCTCCGGCAAGCCCCCAGCGCGACTGCAACCCACAGCAGGCCGCTCGCCCGCTGCCATACCCGCACAGCCACCCACAGCCAAGCAGGGAGCCAGCACGGTCACCTTGACCCCCGTACCAGGCGAGGCTTCTACCGCAGGATCGGGCGCGAAATCCCAGGCAACGGTGGCTGCGCCCAGCGCTGTTGCCCCCGTCTCTATCCCGATAGCGACAGTCCCACACCCCGTAGACTCGACTTCCAAACAACGCAGACGCCAACATTCAGGGCGCAGCGGAGCAACCGGCAATGGGCTAAATGGGGATTTGGTCGATCGAGCGCGTACCAAGGCAGCAGAAATTACCGCCCAAGTCAAGTCCATGCCTCCAAACAGGCTGGCTTTGTTTCTAGTCGCAGGTGTCCTGAGCCTGTTACTCCTGTGGTTAATACTCAGTCTGTTGGCGAGCGCCATGCAAGCCCTATCGGGCCCATCCCTCCAAGGAGAGCAAGCCCTCGTCCGCCTAGAAGAACCGCCCCTAGAAATCCCAGCCTTGGCCGCGGCCCCAGAGCCGACCGCTGCAGGCGCAGTGTCGGGAGAAATCACTGAGGCATCAGCCGAACAAATAGTTCAAAGCTGGCTGTCGGCGAAAGCAGCGGCTTTGGGCCCCAATCACGCTGTCGAAGAATTAAAGCAAGTTCTGACAGAACCGGCTTTGTCTCGCTGGCAATTGATGGCAGAAGCTCAACAGCGAAACAACGCGCACCAGCGTTATGTACACAAGCTGCAAGTTAATGGAGTTAAGACGAATCCGACTAATCCCGATCGCGCTCAAGTAGAAGCCCAAGTCGCGGAAAAAGCCGAAGTGTTCGATCGTTCTCAGCTCGTTTCTTCCCGCAACGAAAACCTGCGCGTGCGTTACGACTTGATCCGTCAAGAGGGACAGTGGCGGATTATGGATTGGCAAGTGATTAAGTAAGGAATTGGTAATTAGTAATTGGTAATTGGTAATTCCTGCTGCTAATTACTAATTACCAATTTTTGATTGTTAGGTGAATTTTTAATTACAAAGCGGGTGTTTTGAATTGCAGATTATTGTTGAAGGCTGGCGTTTTATTTATCATTCCTATTGCGTAGCCAATCAATTTCAACTGCTGGAAATGCTCGATCGCCCGCGAGAAAAAATTGAGCTTTTCCACCGCGATATGCCCTACATTGACGCAGCTTGGGAGACGAAAATTAGTTTGTTCGATCGCCCAAATGAAACTTTACTTCGCAGCATTAAGAGCCCTGCGGTAAATCAGTCAGCGGATGTTACCCTGCGAATGTACTGCCCGTGGGACTTCTCGGCATCCAGCAGCGCTCAAACTTGGGTATTTGCAGCCACAGAATGGGGGATTATTACGAGTTCAGTATTACAGGCGATGGGTGTTAAGTCGATCGCCGAAACTCCGGTTAACTCAGAAACGAAAATTATTACACCTTCAGCTTGGTCAAAAGCTGGCTTAATTCGCAGCGGTGTTGAGGCCGATCGCATTGCCGTTGTACCTTTGGGAGTCGATCCTCAGATTTACAGCAATTTCCAGGTTTATGGAGTACGGTTGCAAGGGTTTGTCAACCATTTTGGTAAGTGTTTGGGATTAAGGTGTACTCTATTTGCGTGGAATCTGCTGTATTATCCTGCTGCGGGCGATCGGCGTCAATCGCTGCGCCAAAGTTTCGGCTGGTCAAACTATTTTATATTTTTAAACATCGGAGGACAAACCGATCGCAAAGGTATTCGCCCTTTATTAAAAGCCTTCGCTGCGGTAGTTGACAAATATCCAGATGCGAGATTAGTTTTAAAAGGTTCAGAACTGCTTTATCCGTCCAGAGACGAGATTGCTGAAGCCTGCCGAGTTGCGCTCAACGATGCGGAAAGAGCGAGGGTTTTACCGAGATTAATTTATACGGGTAGCCAGCTATCTTTTGCTCAAATAGCAGAGTTTTACCAAGCTGCTGATGCTTATGTTTCTCCGTATTTGGCAGAAGGTTTTAATCTGCCGGTGTTGGAAGCAGCAGCTTGCGGTTTGCCTGTTATTTGCACTGCGGGGGGTCCTACGGATGATTTTACGGGTTCCAACTTTGCACAGCGGATTGAGAGTAAATTTACGGCTGTGGTGAGTGACGGGGAAACCTTATTTATCTTAGCTCCGGAGTGGGAACATTTGACTGCTTTGATGCAAGGAGCGATCGAACAGCCTGGAATCGCTGCGAAAGCGAGGGTTGCGGGTCCGGCTTTTGTCGCTGAAAATTTTACTTGGAGGCGTGTAGTCGATCGATTGCTTGAGGTTATGGGAGGAGATAAAAAGAGAAAAAAGAAGTCTATTTTTGAGCCAATAATTTTGTAGTTTTAACGTTTCACCCCCTAAGTATTTTCCGATAGCAATAGTTTTTTTTTACAATTATGATACCAATTCACTATGAACCTGCACTTAATATCAATTCCGGTTGCACCCGAATGATATAGCTTTGGTTGTAGGCTACCAATGGCAACAAGTAATATCAATTCCGGTTGCACCCGAATGATATAGCTTTGGGTGTAAGCCACCAATGGAAACAAGTAATTCGTTTAATCAAAGAAGATTGTTTCAGCAGAACTTGGCAACGTTGAAATAATACTTCTTCTAATTCATCAAGATTTTGAAATGACCGATTGACAATTGCTTCATTAACTAAAGGGTACAGACGTTCTGAGAAAGTTGTAACTCGGGAGAATGAGAGGGCATAAATTCTAAGTCTAGACCCTCTGGAACTATAACTTGTGGGCTAGTATGCCAACCAGCGTAGGTTTTTAGTTAAGATGATGTATTTATTTTCTGGGGGGGTGACAAAAAGGTCTACGAGATAGACTGTATAAGGGTTGCGGCCCGCATACCTTGTTGATAAAAGC
>NZ_JAUBQM010000099.1:0-20497 GCF_036701245.1 Microcoleus sp. Pol14D4 | reverse complement strand
TCGCTAGCAACTTTTGGGCGAGCGAAACTGTTTCTTTGATTCATAACGGGCGTGCGACGCCCGTAGGATGCTCTAAAGAGGACTAATGAGTTTAAAAATTTTTATTGTAATATCGTTTCCGGTTGGGTGGGAATGATAAATTCAAGGTCGCGCAATTCCACATTCCCCCACTCCCCATCATAAGGAGTGTAACCGGAATTGATATCAGTCCTCATAGCGAGGACTTTAGCTATTAGACAGGGGTTTCAACCCCTGGCGGACTGCCGGGTAGGCGGGAGGATTGATGGACTAAAAGCTTAAGTTGACACCAATGGGCACTCACGGTGTCTCTACGGTTAAATAATCAAGAACACTTAATGAGTGATGCAATTCTCACCCGATTAATTGTAGGCAAATGGCACTGCCGTGTCCTGATTGGGGGTAATATTAATTCCGATGCAAGCGGATTTGATATAATTACTCATCTTGTAAGTATTTTATTTTTGCTTGACCAGCCCTAGAAATTACCAATGAATAGTATAACCTAAATTGGGTTATCGCAAATAGTTTACAAACCGGATATCGGCACAAACTCGTAACCGTAACTCGTGCGATTTCCGGGTTTAACAGTTACTAACTGAACTGCTCGATTACGATCGCCCGAAGGTAAAAATCGAATCGGCCCCGATGCTCCAGTTGCCGAAAAATCTGACGCCGATAAAGCTTGTTGAATGCCTGTACGAGTCGGATTGCGCCCTAAACCGGCAATTAACGCGATCGTCGCATCGTAGGCTAAAGCTGTGCGCCAGCTTACTTCAGCATTCCAAAGTTGTTTGGATGTTTGGGGAAAGTTTGACTGCGGATCTGCCAGAATGTGCCAAGGAATAGCCAGCACCATATCTGTTGCTCCTGCGCCACCGATTTGCAGTGTTTTAGCAGTATAAGCACCGTCTCCCGCTAGTAATGGCAGCCGTTTGGCGTTTACTTGCACTACTTGCAAAGCTTGGTCGATCGTGGCTGAATTGGATGCTAACAGAATCACTTCTGCTCCTTGGGCGATCGCAATTTTAACGCTCTCGGCAGCATTAAAATTGCCCTTAGCAAAGTCAAATTCCGATACTATTTGTCCTCCATCTCCGTAAACCGCAGTAGTGAATTCATCTTTTAAAGATTTGCTGTAACTGCTGGTAGAATTAAAAAATACAGCAGCTTTTTGCTTTTGCAATTTTCCCACCATATAGCGGGAAAGAGCATTCGCAGCAAACCGATCGCTCGGCACTGTGCGAAATATATTGTTGGCAATTCCTGAGAGCTGCACCGACGTACTTGTCGGGGAAATTGCTACTAATTGTTTTTGCTGGTAAATCTTGCTGGCGGCTAGCGTTGTATCTGAACCAAAATGCCCGATGACTCCTAAAATTTCCGAGTTATTTGCCAAAGCACCGGCAATTTGTGCTGCCATTTCTGGCTTGTTATCATCGTTAGCAATTACAACTTTTAAGGGAGTACCGCTAATGCCGCCGCTTTGGTTGATTTCATTTTGAGCTTGAGCTACCCCCCGCAGAATTTCTAGAGCAGCATTGATATCGCCGCCAATGGGAACTGCTGCTGCAATTGTGTAGGATTTTTGAGATCCGATGCGGGCGTTGTTGAGGTAAATTAGTGCTTCGGGATCGTTGCGATTGGTTTTCAGCGAAGCTTGTAAGTCGGAAATAGCTGCGTTATAGTTGCCAGATGCGATCGCCTGTACTGCTGCTTGTTTGCTTGCTGTGGCTTGCTCTGGAAGTAACAGTTTTTCGCCACCACTCAGGCGCTGCCCAATTGCCTGCTCTGATTGCGGCGAATTCCCCGTCGCAGAGTTGGGAAAAGTCGGATTTTGAGGTGATAAACCCCCGACATTGATGCTGCCTCGGCTTGTCAGCCACCAAATACCTGCACCGGCTAGCCCGATCGTAATTAGGAGCGATAATACCAGAACAGCGGTTTCATTTTTTTGGGACATGGCTGCAGAATTTTAGATTTTAGGTTTTAGGTTCAACGACTTAGGAAGTTCGGCAACGAACAATGTATGGGATGTAAAGCATTTAATAACAAGTTCTCTTTCATTTAATAATTTATGTAGCAATTATGCTAATTCTCATACTTGAGATAGATGATTGTGGGCTGACATATACCTATATTTTAGCAGTTGTTAATTTATTTGATCTGGATATTATAGAATCTAGCTGTGTAGCAGCTTAGAGCCCGCTGAGGTTGACTGTGATACCTGCGGATTGTCCCGTCTCTGAGGGTTTGGCTCCTTGACCGTATTTGGCTGGCGCTGCTGGGGGTGGGAGCCATTTCTGGTGTGATTTCTGGTGCTGTTTCAGCCACCCCGTCTCCTAAGTCTGCGATCGGTGGAATGCGATCGCTATGCACCCAACTAGGGCCAACAGGGAAGCTGGCATTTCTCTTGTTTTTTTCCATCCTTGAACAGTTTGCTCGCGGCTAGGAAGCCTGGAGTAAAGAGTCGCTGGGTTATAACTTGCTTAACTTGTTGACTGCCGTTTTATCTGCAGTCATACTTCACTACTAGGGTAGAACAATCAGCTCAATATAGTTTGCTGCGAATCCTACTTTATAGGTTTTTTTATGTTGTTTAGCTTTTTGTAAACATTTTTGAGTCTCTCTTATCACAATCATCACCTAAATTCTTTTTCTTAATTATATCTTTATTTTCCCGGAGAGTCTCGACAGCGGGGGAGTTTTTAATTATCCAGGGGCGGGGAAAGATTAAAGTTTTTTTAAGTTTGACAAAATAAAGGACATCTTTTGTAATATAAAGAAGAAAGTTGAAAAAATTATAAAGACAAACTAATTGGATAAAAGTGTCGCTAAGGTAGTAAAAATGACGGTTGGTCAGAGAAAAAGAGTGTTAAGCTAGGCTAAGCTCAGTCAAAGCAAAACCTCGATATTAAATTAAGTTCGATCGATAACAAAGGCTAAGGTAAATTCCATGGCAAACTCAGTTTTAAATCAGCCAAACGCAGCAGCAGGAGTGCAGTGGCAGCCAAAAGATATTATCCGCGGCCTAGTGTGGAAAATTGCGATCGCAACCTGGCTGTTAATGGCTGTAGGCAGCGCCACGCGAGTCATGAATGCGGGGCTCGCTTGCCCCGACTGGCCACTGTGCTACGGTCAATTAATACCCGCAGCGCAAATGAATTTGCAAGTATTTCTGGAATGGTTTCACCGATTGGACGCTGCGGCAATTGGCTTAAGCGCGATCGCACTTTTAGGACTATCTTTGTTTTACCGCAGCCGCCTGCCAAAATGGCTGCCTTGGGCGAGCGCCGGAGCACTATTTTTAATCGTTTTTCAGGGCGTATTGGGCGGCTTGACAGTAACACAACTGCTGAGATTTGACATCGTTACTGCTCACTTGGGAACAGCTTTACTATTTTTTGGCGCCCTGCTAGTCATCGGTTTCCTGCTGACTCCCTACGAAGCTACAGGAAATGTCGGCAAATTAGCTTGGGTAAGTTCGATCGCAGCATTGTTAGTTTACCTGCAAAGTTTGCTAGGAGCATTAGTAGGCTCTAGATGGGCACTGCACCAATGTTTGGATTCCTCAGAATTGTGCTCGGTAATGAACAGCCACATCGCCGGTATCGTACCCGCTACCGCAGCGACTTTAGCCGTAGCAGTCATGGCTTGGCGGCAGCCTGCACTGAGTCCAAACTTGCGAAAACTGGCTAATTGGGCGAGTGTTTGCCTAATTGCTCAATTAGTTTTAGGATTAGCAACTTTCCGGCTGCACCTTCAGGTAGAACCGCTGACAGTCGCCCACCAAGCAGTCGGTGCTGCTTTGCTGGGAACCCTGATAGCTTTTAGTGTTTTAGCTTGGCGCGATCGAGTTTTATCAGCTTGAGAGATAAGACTAAAGTAAGAGGCGGCGGGTTTATTAATCCTTGTAGCTACACCAAATATTTCTCGTAAAACCCGCCCCTACAACCTAATGACTAATGACGAATTCACAAATAATTACTAACAGCTTACAACCGATGCAAGAAATCCTTACCAACGACCGGCCCCGCCTCCACGAAAACTTTTCGCAAGTTGTGAAAAGCTACTATCAACTAACAAAACCCAGAATTATTTTACTGCTACTAATCACTACCTCAGCAGGAATGTGGATGGCCGCCAAAGGAGAAGTAGATCCGCTATTACTGGTATCAACTATTACTGGAGGTGCTTTAGCTTCTGCGTCGGCGAATACGATTAATTGTGTCTACGACAGTGACATCGATTATATTATGGAGCGCACCCGCTGGCGGCCGATTCCTTCAGGGCGTGTCAAGAAACGGGATGCTTTGATATTTGCGATCGCCCTAGCTACAATATCTTTTACATTGCTGACAGTTGTTGCCAACTTATTAGCTGCATTGCTAGCAATGTCAGGCATCGTTTTCTACGTCTTAATTTACACCCATTGGCTGAAGCGTCACAGCGTGCAAAACATCGTCATCGGCGGTGCAGCAGGGGCAATTCCTCCGCTAGTTGGGTGGGCTGCCGTTACAGGAGATTTGAGTTGGGGTGCGTGGCTGCTGTTTGGGATTATCTTCCTATGGACACCGCCGCATTTTTGGGCATTAGCAATGATGATTCGCGATGAGTACAAGGAAGTAGGCGTTCCGATGTTACCTGTAATTGAGGGCGACGAAGAGACAGCCCGCCAAATTTGGATTTACACGCTATTGATGATTCCTGCAACTTTGCTGCTAGTTTATCCCCTGCATTTAGCGGGCGCGGTGTATGCGGGAACAGCTATTTTCCTCGGTGCTATTTTTGCCCAAAAAGCTTGGTTGCTGTTGCAGACTCCAGAGGATAAGATTGTTGCGCGATCGCTCTTCAAATACTCTATTCTGTACCTGATGCTCTTGTGCGCCGGAATAGTGGTTGACAGCTTGCCTGTGACTCATAACTTTACTACTGCTCTTGTACAAAATGTGCAAACTTTGATTAGTGCAGTTGTGATGTAGTTAAGACTTACCCATAAATACCAAAGAAACCGGGTTTTTCACCAGTATTAAAGTCTCAAATACACTATTGTGATAAAAAACCCGGTTTATGCCTAAGTCTTAGTAGTGAGTTAAATTGCAATTCTTAAAATGAAGCCCGCATCTAGCGGGTTTTGTTTGTTTACTTTAGGGAATGGGATACAACCATTTGCGAAATAATTGTGTTAAGCGCGGCATGACCAAATAGGTGAGCAATATAACAGTGAGACCTGTGATCGTCAGAGATGTGAGCAAGGCAGGAAGCCCAGATAGTAGCGGTACAAGCAAACGATTGAGAATAGAAATGGTACAAAACACTCCCAACCATGTAACTAACGCCATTTTGTAGCGAGGGGGTGGAGCCTTCATCGATTTATTAGGCAGCGTAAACCAGGTTTCCAATCCGGTCAGGGTTTGAATATCTTCTGGCCTTTCAATCAAGGGCTGCAATCGCTCAATCCACTCTCGCCGAACGTCTGATTCTAGCCAGGTCTTAAGATTGTCGTAGCAATCGAACTTGAGAATGACAACGTACTCAGGATGAGCGTGATGCTGGGGTCGAATAGTGCTGACACCCAGATGTCCCTTGAATTTTCGTGCATCTGCGGCGATGCCATGAAACCATGCTTCGTAACCTTCGTCGCGCCCCGGTTTCACTACATGAGAGATCACAGTGGTGACTAGATAGTTTTCTTCACTGGTATTGCTCGCCAACGGTTCTTCCAACATAGAATTTAGAGAATTAACTGATAGAAAAGTTTTATTCAGAACAACCACCCTAGAGACACCAAATTTCTGGGCAATTTTCGGCAGCACATCTTGAAACAGAAGGGAGATTAACGAATGCGATCGCGAAGGTTGGGAATGAGATGAAATGACTAGAAAAATACTTACAATTTTTGACGTAAGAGCTATTAAAAACACCCTCTACGTGACTTACAACGAAGTAGTTGTCACCGCTACGTTTCACGTAAAATTGATAACCTAGCTATCACAATATTAACTCAGTTACACACGAGCTAAATAAAGTAGGCGCTTTCTCGCTACTTACTGGGAGAGCCAGCATTTGCCGTTGCTGCATAGCTGGTCATCAGGTTTTTGTAGTCAGGAATAAACTCTGCTAAGAGACTACCCAGTCCTTCAATATCGTTGCGCCAGTCACGGTGCAATTCACACACAACGCTAAACCAATTGACCAACTGAACTCCAGCACGAGACATTCGATCCCAAGCTGCATAGCGACAGGCTTCATCGAAGGTTCCAGAGGCATCGGTGACAACAAAAACCTCATAACCTGCCTCTAATGCCGAAAGCGCACAAAAAGTAACACATACATCAGTGACAATTCCGGCAATAATCAATTGCTTTTTACCTGTTGCTTCTACTGCTTTAACAAAGTCCTCGTTGTCCCAAGCGTTAATTTGTCCGGGACGCGGAATAAAGGGAGCATCTGGAAACTTCTCCTTCAGTTCAGGGATGAGGACTCCATTGGGGCCTTGCTCAAAGCTAGTTGTCAAAATTGTAGGCAGGTTGAAAAATTTGGCTGCACTTGCTAGCGCCAGCACATTATTTTTGAAGTCGGCGGCACCAATATCACGCACAAGTGAGAACAGTCCAGTTTGATGATCGACCAGCAGAACCGCAGCATTATTCTTGTCTAAACGGTTGTATTTGAATGTAGACATCAGGTATTTCTCCTATGTGGGTTATGGGTGAATGAGGAATTGCCGAATGGAGTCAAGAATCAGAAAGCCTTGAGTTGTACCAATTAAATGTGCTTCCTTATTAAAAGCGAAACGTCTATTTCTTCTAAATGGCTTATTATGGCGTAAGCTCTTGTGGCATGAACTCAGTTTGCAAAATCTTACCAAATTTCACCGCTCAAGATCCGCAAGTTAAGCGCTGAGTTAACGCGATCGCCCTAATCTCGACACACGTTACACCAACGCCCCTAACGCTTTCAATGTCGTCGATTTTTGAGCGATCGTCAATCCCGTTGCCCTCGAATATTCATGCCTTCATACCGCCGATCGCCCATCAACGTCCTAATACAGCCACCAGTTGCGACATCCCACACTTTAATGGTGCGAATGATAAATTAGGTCTTTTGGGCAATGATATAAACATGATTTTCTGGATACTGGTCATATTCGAGATGGCGACAGGTGCAATGATGCTCAACCAGAATTTGCACAAAAGTATCTACACCCAAAGTGCTGTAATCAAAATCTTGACCTTGAAATGCTCCCGAAACCTCGCTGCTTGTATGTCCCCCGCCACAAGTGAACAGGATGACTCCATTGGGTTCAAGCGCATCGCATAGCTTTTGTATCACAGGCGCTTGCTGGTTGATTGGCAGATGAAACGTGCTATCCCAGGCTGCTATCAGGCTGTAGAGTTTCGGCGGCAGCCAATCACAAATGTCTTCCCGGTAAAACGTGATTTCTGGATGTAGCCGCTGGGCTAAATCGATCATTTCCCTAGAAATATCAAGTCCTTCAGGCTGAAATCCATGCTTGGATAAGCTGTTGATAAAACGTCCGCTGCTTCCACACCCGACATCAAGTGCTGCGTGCTGCTTAGAAGTAAATTTGATCGCCCTTTCTAATTGGGCAATCCCGTAGGTTGAATCTTGATGCTCGGTTTGCCACCATTGGGCAATTCGGTCGTAGCGTGCCGATGTATCATTTGGCTCCATAGAGTGACCTCATAAGTGTCGATCGAGATTTTCAGGACAATTAAAATCTTTCTCCATGCTACGCACAGACTACACCAAGGCCCCTAACGCTTTCGGTAGTGCTAAACAAATAATGATGCACTGTCATGATGGATGAAATACCACATAGCACCGATATGATGGTCTAACGACTTTGAAAATGACAAGGTGTTTCTCACCAAGCGAGAAACACGCTGCCGTAACGTGTTGTTAAATCGCTCAATGTAACTTTTCTTACCACTCTCTTTCCCCACCGCCTGATGTGAATTGCGGGCGTACCACTGCCCATATACTGCCTAGAAATCAGTCTAGCAACCGCACACTGGCGGTAAACCGGAGGCAATGAATGCCACAATTGCCCTTGCTGCCGCTTCATCCCGTGCGTCAATATAAACACCGACAATTTCACGGGTATCTGCATCACGAACTAACCAGACCCACTAATTGTTTCCTTTATTGTTCACACTCATACCACAATTTATCACACGCTGATCCTTAACCTCCATTTTTTTTGCTGTCGCTGGGACTTGGTGTGACACTAAGAGCATATTTTTCATTGACTTCGGGAAAGTAGCCATTGCTCAAACACCTGCACCGCACGGGCAATGCCCGCCAGGGAAATGCGTTCCCCCAACAAGTGGTCAATCAATTGCCGGATTGCTCGATCGATCACCTTTTTCTGAAGATGCAAGGGCAAATTGCCTCCCAAAATCATGACACTTAAATCGCTGTTTACCGTTGTGGATGCGGCCATTTTTGACACTTCGGGAAAAGGCACAGGTTAGACAGGCAGAGATGAGGAGACGACAAGGAAATAAACTTTACTCCTATATCATTACATCTTGAACACTACCAAATTTTTCAATCTTTCAATTTCTGGCTGCCAGTGGGAAATTGGGGATTTTGATTGCCTATTTTGGCAGAGGAAGGTGCACATGGTAACGCATTTTATTATGGAAGCCTGTTCACCATCGGTGAGTATTTTTTGGGATAAATTCACCATTGTTAGAAACTACAGACACTCTTGGTAAGGATGTTTTAGAGAAAAGGGTAACTTATTAATGGTGGTTGTTACTAGCTGCCTAGTTTTATATAATAAAAAGCTGACAACCAATGTTTAGAATTTGTATAGTAGTCAGCAACGAGTAGATTGTGAGAATTTAATTTGCTGAAGCAGCGAGAATATTAGTCAAATACTCATCATCCCATCCCGCTCTAAGTCGCTTATTTTTTTTGAGGTATTTTAGTGATTCAAAAGATTGAGCGAGATGTGTATAATCATAGTAGCAAAATTTTGCGAATTTTTATTGTTTAGTTTGGCAACAATATTCACAAAAACCACATTTAATACCCAAAATCCAGCCACGCCAAAATTTGCTATATGAGTTTTTGCCCAAATATTAGTAATCTGGAGTCATATCTGCGGAATGTGGGTTATATCATATTTTTGGACTCCAGGACATCTCCCTGGAAAAAATGTGGGAAATAGCATAAGTTTTGCATCTTCTCACCAAACTTTACATTATTGCCTATCTTCCTCGTCTATACCCTAATTTCATCCAGTAAAAATCAGCTTCTAGAAATCGAACTGTATACCTGTTTCTACATACCGACTTAAGCTTTAGTCAGAAGCAAAAATACTGAGTTAGAAACAGACCAGCCGCCGGATTTCGTTATAGAGTCTGACTACACAAATTATTCTATAAATAGGTTCACAATCTATTCTTACCTTGGCGTTGCCTAACTTTGAAGATAGCGGGGGCAAACCTTATAACTATATCAGCTTGTAGAGATAAAATACGATCGTGCTGCTCAAAGTTTAGCTTTTCTATTCTTGCCGATCGCAGAAGTACCTGGATTTATTGAACAAAGCAGGGCGATCGGACCAAGAGCAACCGTCAGTTGATTTCGGACAAGAATTAGAGAAACTTTGTCAAATAGTGAGGAATAGAAGATGCACAATAGATACCCATAAACTCTATATTGAGGGTGTATATGGCGCACACTTTTGCTAGAACTAGCGCGTCACACTCTAGAAAAAATATATCATCATTATTTCTTTCTCATCCTTCTCTGGGAACCTTTTTTAGACAATCGCTTAATTTCTGTTTCGCCTCCAGAAAATTCTACTTCTTCTCTAAATTCTAAAGATTCTAAATTGACACTTTTAACATCGCTTTCGGTCATTTTTTCCTTTTCATCAATATCAATTCCTTCAGAATCCGGTAAATTTTTTATTAACTGCACGTCCAAACCCAAAGTTTGAATCGGGAATTGTGCAATTTCTTGACTAATTTCTGTTTCTCCCATCCCCTGCTCAATTTGCGCCGCCCGTAAATCTTCCTCGATAGCAGGAAAGTTATCAATTTCTTGACTAATTTCAGTTTCTCTGGTTTCCTTTTCTATTAACTGCATGGATAACTGCTGCTTTTCCCTTGACAATTCCTCAACCTTAGTTCCAAGCATTCTAATCTGTTCGTTGAGAACGCGAATTTCTCGGTTTTGCTGCTGAATCATTTCTTCTGCATCAGCAATAGTTCGATTTCTCTCTAATATCACCTCATTTTTAGTTTCTAATTCCAAAGCGCTCATAGCCGCTTTAATTACATTATAAAAATGCGGCTTAGATACATCAACTTGTTTAGCATTATGGCGGCTTTTTCCCAAAAGCCCAATCTTTTCTCCTTGCTTAACAGCCAAAACAAAACCTTGATGATTTTTTATTTTTAATTCTTTGACAAAATCTACTTGAACTAAACTGCAAATATATTTGTGACAGTCAAAATAAAATTCTGCTTTCATCAAAAAGCACCCCTTTCTGCTACAGTCCCGCAGAATTATAGCACGAACAACGTTAAAAATCTAAGAAAATTTATAAAAATAGGGTGGGCGCGGAGGGCTGTACCCTAGTTTATAAATGTATGCGATGTCAAGAGTTGTTCAGGACTTATGCAAAAAATCGTTTGACGCGTTACTTCTAGCAGTAAGTGGCGTATTCCGCCCATACAAAATTAGGTTTTGCGGTGAGGTATTTAAATATTTGGGGTGAGCAAAATCCGCCAACTGGAACATATTTGATAAATTAATTAATTGCTTTATTTGCTGACATAAGCGATTTCCCATCCGTGAAGATAATAAGCTGTTTCTAAATCAACCCTTTCAGTTTTAATATCAAGCTCTAATTCAAACAAGCTTAGCTGAATTGGCTCATTATTTTTTTTGCCTTTGTTAAACTTGCTCAAAAGTCTTTCTTCTAAATGCTGCTGTGATTCTAAATTGCCATCTGATAGAATATGATTAATCTGCAAGTTAAAATCTTTCAACTTGTGGCAAACTAAAATAGTGCGGTGACAAGTAATCGGGTCTTTTTCCGCACACATTAAACTGATTTTATAATTGGCTGCACCTTTGAGCAAGCGCTGAAGTCCTGCAGAAAATAAAGGAGTTGCTGCTATGCGATCGTATAACGCTTTACCGCTAGAATCGTAACAGCTTAAATCCTCCGGTCTCGCGCCTAACTCTTTGCCTAAAAAAACATATTGAATGCCGACACTTGACAGTGAAGAATTAATTTCGGATTTATTAAAATGAGGTAAATACCGGCTAAACGGATGCGATCGCACGTCCGCAACCGCCGTAATTCCGTGTTGTTGCAGTAGCAAAACAAACGCTTCAATACTCAGATTGGAGTGTCCGATCGTAAATAATTCCATTGCTTCGATCTTAGTATGCAGTCTTTGTTTTGCAGATGAAAGTTTGTGCAGCCCAATTTTTGTAATTGGTAGACTTCAAGCTGTAGGTTTCTTTAGCAACTTTTGAATTACAAGTTGCACAGCCAGCAGCATCAAACCCAAAGATGCAAAAGCAAAAACACCCGCACCCAAAGCGACAATTCCCATTACTAAAGTTCGCACAGCCGCGCCAATATTAATCGCAGTCACATTGTCAGAATGAATGGGCGAATTTGCAAAAGTTTGGACGATCGACAAAGTTAGCGCGTACAAAGCCGCCGCAAACCCGCCCGCTATCAGCGAACCCATCACGCACCGCAAAATCGTCGGCGGCGTGGAAGATGCAGAGGTTGCATCTCCAGCCGAACTCAGAGGTTTAGAAGTAGAATTTGGATTAGTTAAATCAGTCATGGCGATTTTAGATTTTAGATTTTAGATTTTAGATTTCTGGTTAATTTACCAAAACTAAAATCGGTGTTGCATGACATATTATCAGTTCTTCGATCGCAATAGACTCTGCGAAAAGTTAGATTCATCTTGACCCTCGGCTGTTAGACAGGTTTAACGGCCGATCGCGATCGCACCCTCTTCGAGTTACACCCTCGAAATCGGCTGTTTCGTCTCGTTTCCCTCCGAAAAAATCCGAATCCCAGTATTGCTAAACTGTGCTACCCAAAAATCCAAATCTGGAGAAGCGATCGCACTTTTAACCCGTTCCAAAACCTGCTGAGCCTGCTCTGAAGACTCCGCCAGCGCAAACACGCTCGGCCCGGAACCGGACATCATCGTTCCCAAAGCCCCCGCCGACTCAAAAGCCTGCCGCAACTGCAACACCTGCGGGTACACAGGTAAAGCAACTTTTTCTAAATCGTTGTGCAGCAATTGACCAATTTTCGATCGATCTTTTTGGGCGATCGCCCCCACCATCGGCCCCGAATGCAGCCGTTGCCGGCGGCACTCCAAATCTTCCGCTGCACAATAGGAACTACTGAACTGCTGGCGATAAGTTTGATACGCCCATGCCGTAGAAATGCTGAGATTGCGGTACTTCGCCAACACCACAGAAAAGCCAGCCAAATCAGGCAATGGCGACAGTTTATCCCCACGACCAGTTGCCAAAGCCGTACCTCCAGTAATGCAAAAAGGCACATCCGAACCCAAAGTTCCCCCCAACTCTTGCAACTCCGACTGAGTAAGTCCCAATTGCCACAGCAAATCCATCCCGACTAAAACCGCAGCCGCATTTGCCGAACCGCCGGCAAGCCCCGCCGCCACTGGAATCTGCTTGTGAATGGCAATCTCGACACCGCCGTATTTCGCCAAAGCATCGGGGAATTGCTTCGCCAACAAATCCGCCGCCCGGTAGGCCAGGTTATTCTTATCAGGAGGGACTTGCGGGTGATCGCAGCGCACGCGAATCGTATCCGTACCAATCGCACGCAAGTCAATTCGATCGGCTAAATCTATGCTTTGAAGTACCATCGCCAGTTCGTGGAATCCGTCGGGGCGATCGCCTATGATTTCCAAATACAGATTGATTTTTGCTGAAGCTAACAGAGAATATGAACGCATAGGTGATTAAGCCGCAGGTGAAAGAAACCCCTGGTTGAAATTAATTGACACCAGTCCGAGTCCATTTTCTCACAACTCAAAGGAAATATTATGCAGGAAATGTGGAAAACTTTTTTTACTTCCGGGCCATTTATTCCTCACGGCCACTGCTATCTCTGGCATACCCCGTTAGTCTGGCTTCACCTTGCCTCAGATTCTATCATTGCACTCGCGTATTTTTCCATCCCGATTACATTGGTTTATTTTATTTCCAAACGGGAAGATTTGCCCTTTGACTGGATCTTTGCCCTGTTTGGAGCCTTTATCGTCGCCTGTGGCATGACTCACATATTTGAACTCTGGACGCTTTGGCATCCTACCTATTGGCTTTCAGGAACAATGAAAGCAATTACTGCCGTTATTTCATTTGCTACAGCCATACTTTTGGTAGACTTAATGCCTCAAGCCCTAGCACTTCCCAGCCCCGCACAGTTAGAATCCGCCAACCGACTCCTAGAAGCTGAAATTGTCGAGCGCCAATTAGCCGAAGCTGCACTAAAAAAAGCCAAAGAAGAATTAGAAATTCGAGTTGAGGAACGCACCGCAGCATTAAAGTCTCAAACTCAACATTTAGAATTGGCAAACCGACTCCTAGCATCGGAAATTGTCGAGCGCCAATTAGCCGAAGCTGCACTAAAAAAAGCTAAAGAAGAATTAGAAATCAGAGTTGAAGAACGCACCGCAGAGTTAAAGTCTCAAACTCAACAGCTCGAACAAGCATTGTCTGAATTGAAGCAGGCTCAATCCAACCTAATTCACAGCGAAAAAATGTCATCTTTAGGACAATTAGTCGCTGGGGTTGCTCATGAAATCAACAATCCGATTAACTTTATTTACGGGAATATTACTCACACCCGCCAGTATGCCAATAGTTTGCTAGAACTGGTGAATCTCTATCAAGAGCAGTATCCGAATTCCCTACCCATAGTTCAAGAAAAAATCGAGTCTATAGATTTAGACTTTATCATCTCTGACCTGCCAAAAATATTAATTTCTATGAAAAACGGCGCCGAGCGAATTTTTGGTATTGTCAAGTCGCTGCGAATTTTTTCTCGCCATGACGAAGCAGAAATGAAATTAGCCGACATTCATGAAGGAATTGACAGCACACTGATGATTTTGCAAAGCAGATTGAATGCTAAGCCAGGTTGGGCGAATATTCAAGTTATCAAAAAATATGGCAATTTACCCCGAATAGAGTGCTACCCGGGACAGCTAAATCAAGTGTTTATGAATATCCTGGCTAATGCTATTGATGCTTTAGAAGATGGCATCCACAGCGAGTCGATTGCAGCCAATGAAGCTCATCCCTACCTCATCCAAATCTCTACCAAACTTTTAGACACTGAAGTGGTAGAAATAAGAATTAGCAACAACGGGCCCGAAATAACAGAATCGGTGAGAAACCAGTTATTTAATCCATTTTTTACTACTAAACCAGTAGGTAAAGGCACGGGATTAGGTTTATCGATTAGCTATCAAATTATCACAGCAAGACATAAAGGCGAATTGCACTGTATTTCTGCACCGGGTAAAGGTGCAGAATTTATTATAAAAATTCCGATTTGCCTGCAATAAACCTTTGATAATGCCATTGAATCTAACTTCAACTGTTGTTAGTATTTACACCTAAAAATCGCTTTTTTAAAAAACCGATATCCGAATTATTTAAAAATTCTGGTATCTAACACAATCCTGAACTTCAAACATCACAAATAATATTATTGCTCAGCTTTACCCATTGCTCCACGCTTAAATCTTCAGCGCGAGATTGAGGATTTATCTGTAACTCTTCTAGCACTTGAACAAGTTTATCTAAGTCCACAGTCCCTTTTAAATTATTTCGCAGCATTTTGCGCTTGCTACCAAAACCCAACTTCACTAAATTTTCCAAATAGCGCGGATTAACCGCCGCAGTTTCTATCTGTCTGGGAAGCAGCCGCACCACGGCGGAATCGACTTTTGGCGGCGGAAAAAAGTCTTTAGAGGGCACATCGCAAATTAACTCGCATTCTGCTAAATACTGCACCCGCACTGACAAAGCGCCAAAAGCTGTCGAACCCGGTTTAGCGTAAAGCCTTTGGGCCACTTCTTTCTGCACTAAGAGCACGATCGCATCGAAGGGTTTAGCAGCAGGAACAGATATCGTTCCCAGCAGTTTTTGCAGAATCGGGCCGGTGATATTATAAGGAATATTGGCAACAACTTTATTCGGATTTTGGAATTTGGGAAAAGCCGTTAATTCAGCCTCTAAGTCCATTTCCAAAAAGTCGCCTTGCAGCAGTAAAAAATTGTCGGTTTTGCCGAGTTGTTTGGCTAGTTTGAGACACAAATCTCGATCGATCTCCACAGCAACAACAGACTCAGCCGCAGGCAGCAAGCGTCGAGTCAAAATCCCCGTACCAGGCCCAATTTCCAGGACACGATCGCGATCCAAAGAAGCCGCTTTCACAATCTTATCTAAGGCTTTCTCGCTTTTGAGCCAATGTTGAGCAAACTGTTTTCGGGGTCTGGTCGATCGCATTTTTTGAATTTTTGGAGAAATCTTAGCCTGTCATTCTATCACAGCTCAATATCTTTTCCCAACCTACGGTGATGTTTATTTTTGTTAACAGGGGTTGAATTAACGAAAAAACTTGGGCACTATAATAAGGACAAACGATAAAAAATAAATTTATTTCTTCCCAATTACCAACAGCACAACACGTAAGTCACGGAGACACGGATAGCTGTTTTTCCAAATAACCAATAACAAATAACCAATAACAAATAACCAACAACCAATTACCACTTCCCCAACAATGAAATTCCAACGAGTATTTGGTACATTACCCAAAACCACAGCCAGCGCCCCCGGCCGAGTAAACCTGCTTGGCGAACACACAGACTACAACGATGGATTTGTACTTCCAACTGCGATTCCCCAGCGCACCACAGTACAAATCGGCTTCAGCAGTGACGATCGACACCATTTTTATTCAGCAGAATATGACGAACTCATAAATTATTCAGACGAAGATACCATACCGCAAAAATTTGTCACTTATATCTGTGGCTGCCTGAGACTGTTAGAAAAAGAAGGATACAAAATACCTCCAATAAATCTCTACATTACCTCGACTGTGCCGATCGGAGCCGGTTTGTCCAGCAGCGCCGCTTTAGAAATAGCAACCCTCAGAGGACTGCGCGCGCTGCTGAACCTCCCCATAGACGACGTGCGCCTAGCTCAAATCGGACAGCAAGTCGAAATCCGATATGCCGGCTTGAACTGTGGCATCATGGATCAAATGGCGTCGAGTTTAGCAGACACCAACACCATGCTATTAATCGACACCCGCAGCCTCGAATGCCACCCGATACCTTTTCCCACAAACACAGAAATTTTAATAATTGACAGTGGCGAAAGCCACGAACTGGCAGCAGGAAGCGGCTACAACCAGCGGCGCGCCGAGTGCGAGGAATCCGCGCGGATATTGGGAGTTAAAGCTCTTAGGGATATCGCCGACCCCCAAGCTGTCGAAGTATTGCCGGAACCCCTCAGAAGACGAGCGCGGCACGTGGTTACTGAAAACAACCGCGTACTCGAAGCGGTAAAATCTTTGCCAGCAAAACGTTTTGGCGAATTAATGAATGCTTCCCATGCCAGCCAGCGCGACGACTACGAAGTTTCGGTGCCGGCAGTAGACACGCTGGCAGCAATCTTGCAGTCAATTCCGGGAGTCTTCGGCGCAAGGCTGACGGGCGGAGGTTTTGGCGGTGCTTGCGTAGCGCTGGTGGAGAATGGGAAAGCGGGTGCGATCGCATCCGAGGCGATCGATCGCTACCAGCGCGCGGGTTATAGCGGCCGCGTTTTGGTTCCCGAAATTACAGTTACTTCTTAACTCCAGAACTATCTCCCGACAGGGAAGGCCACCGCACAGTCACGATCACCGAATCCTCCTCAGCAGACCAATAATGAGGCACTCCCGGCAGCCAGAGAGCATAATCTCCTTCGCGAGACAGCAAGATTTCTTGCTCTGGAAATTGCAGGCGAAACCGCCCTTTTACCAGGATAGAAAGCGTCGTGGCTGCCGCATTTACCGCCCACTGAGTCCTGCAATCTCCGGCGGGGTGAGTGCCCCATTTTACTTCTAAAACAGAAGTCGATCGCGGGTCATCGCCCGGCGTCATAAAGTGACCCGCAAACCAACCGCCCCGACTTGCACCTTCAGCGCCCGCATTTCCGAAAACCACTTGAGATGACATCAGCTAATCAGGTAAACAACAAAGATGCTTAAATCGGGGGACACCATCTAACTTATTACTTGCGGCCCGAAGATTGACCTTCCGTAGTCGCTATTTCCCCCGCTTCCATCAACTGCTTAAAGCGACGTAAATCATTGGCAATTTGCTGTTCGGGAGCTTCGCCAAATAGTTTAGCAGCACCAGCACCAATTGCACCGCCCGGAGGGTTGTATTCGATGACAACTTTTACCTCAGTACCGCGTCCCGCAGGTGCCGGTTGAAAGCGCACAAAGCCAGAATTGTCAACATCAGCTCCTTCCACAGACGCCCAAGCAATTAAGCGATTTTCTTCTTCGCGGACAATCTCTGCATCCCATTCCACACTATTGCCGATCGGCGCGCTGGCAATCCAGTGAGAACGTTTTTCATCTATTACCGTAACGTGTTTGAGATGCTTCATAAACCGAGGCAAATTTTCAAAATTGCGCCACAAACGGTACAATTCATCAGCCGGTTTGTCGATCGTCACCGTCTTTTCAACTTTAATGCTTTGATTCGGATCGGCAGCAGACTGCAAACCCTCCACAACCCCCAGCCCGCGGGCTGCTAAACTGCCGCCCGCAACTGCCAGCAAAGCACCTCGCAAAGAACGCTGCGACAAACCAAAAAGCACCAGCGCGCCGCCGCCAATTAAAGATGCCCAGCGTTCGGTATCGCCGCTGCTACTTTGGTTTTGTTTGTCGGAATTTGTCATTGAAGTAGATTCCATTGGTTTAAACCTGGTAAATTAATAGCGAAAAATAGCAGCTACAGGTGCCTCCTCCGGCACTTTTTCTGGTGGCACGGCGTAAACAGTTCCGCCGTTGAGAATAGTTTGAATTGCTGCGGCATTCAACAAATCTTCGTCGCCCAATTCTGCCTCGGGGTGGATTTGCACCGAGTTCGTCTCGGCATTAAAACTACCCCACTGCTGGACGCCAAGAGCAACAAACAGTCGATCGACCCGTCCAAAATAAGCAGCCGAAACAGCTTCTTTCAAATCAGCAGAAATTTTATCGCTTCCTGTGAGATCGCGGTATTGTGCGATCGCCTCCGACTGAGCCTGCAAAAACAAAGGTTCCACCAGCGGCAAAGCTTCGGCCCGCAACTCTTCCGGCTTGACAAGTTTCTGATTGCCTGTAATTCCTTCTTCAACTAAATGCGGGTAGGTATTGGCTTCTCGGTAAAGCGGGAGCAAATACTCAACTCCAGCTAACACTAAAGGAGCTTTTTTATTCCGCAAATATTCGTGCAGCGCCGCATCGATTATGTGGAAATACTGCAATATTTCCTGCTGGGGTTCATCTCGATCCGGACTTCCTTGGCCGTGAAAACTTCCCGGTTGCTGAAAAGAATTATTAGTGCCTCCTTTTGAAGTAGCAATCCGAAACTGACCCTCTTTAGCAGTCGGGTCATATTGCAGAGCGTCATCAAGGCTTCTCGGCAAGTTTTCAACTTCAACTTCCCGAGCACTGTAAGCCGTACACTCAATCAGCCTCACTTCCTTCTGACTGAGAGCTAAAACATAAAATAAATTATTTCCTGTCAGCAGAGGCATCAGCGGTTTGACGTGAAAATTGTCGCTCACAACAACTAATTCCTCAAAATTAACCGGACAGGTATAGTAGCGGAAAAATCCCGAACCGACAAAAATCGCCAGCAGGTTGCTTTGATTTTCCCAAAAGTTTTCTCGGTCAATTTCTGCTCGGACTGGCTCTAGCAATTCCGCTGCTTCTTTTTTGTCAAATCCGTACTCTACTATTTTGTCTTCAGCCTCTCTGATTAAATTTTTGAACCGAATCGGATTTTGTTGAATTTCTGTTCCTTGAGCTACTGGCATATAAATAGAGACGCACAATCCAGGAGATTGTTGTACCAGCGCTTTGAGTTCCTCTACAGATATTAAGTTCACCGCTGAAACTCCTTTTCTAATAAAGGGTGGTGTAATGAAAACAACCGATTTTTTAAAATGTATCTCCCCTGGCGCGGCTCCTGCGTCTGCCTAAAGTAATGATCGCCTGCTGTAGAGCCTTTCATCCCCGAACTAAAACAGGGTTTGCAGCCGCTGTTCCAATCGAACTGCTTATCACCTAAGATAGACGGCGCTAACTCATCTGCTACTTTACGATAATTTAGTTGAGTCTGGTTTAACTAATCGTTATATATAATAATGAAAACACAACTGTTTCTGAGGTTGATCTGGGCAACATTTATTGGCTATACCTTACTGCTAGCTCCTCTCGATCGGCCCCGGGCGAACGCATCTAAATTTTATGTTAACAGGATACGGTATATTAGCAAATAATTATTTAGTACGTACAAAAGATTTAATTAGAGTTCGTTTTTCTGAAGCTTAAGCCTAAAATTACCATGACAGACCATTTTTTTAACTGAGAAGATCCAAAACTTGAACGAACGATATGCTATGAATTAATTGATATTATCACCATCTAAATTTGTGTCGTGATTTGCGCTGCTGATACATGGATGGATATCGAAAGTTACGGTCGCTATAAATACGAATGGTTAAATAAATTTTTAGAAGTACCGAATGGCATACCTTGACATGATGACACAAGTGTGCGAGTGTTTGATCGTCTTAAACCCGAGTAATTTCAGAAATGTTTTTTGAGTTGGATTCAATCTATTAGTTACTTCAATCCAGGAGAGGTAATCGCCATTGATGGCAAAACTCTTCGCCATCATTACTATGGGAAAAGATAAAAAAGCAATTCATCTGATCGGTGCTGGGGCGGTCAGTCAAAGATTAGTTTTAGGCAAATTTAAATTTTATAAAAAGTCTACATTGAATCACAGCAATTTATGTTTTAATAAAAGTTTTGTAATTAAAGGGAAGCATTGTCCCGATTGATGGTATCGGCTGCCAGAGGTCAATTGTGAAGTCAATTGTCAAAAAAAAGAGATTATGTAATCACCTTAAAAAAGAACCAGCAATCCCTGTATAGCAGAGTACAAGAGTTCTTTAAAAAAGCAATTACCCAAGGATTTTAGGATTTACTTTACATATAGAACCCATTTGACATTTTTTATGGTCTTGTTGTAAGGTGAGTAAAAGCATTATGGGTGCATCTCACTTTGGCAAATGTGTCAAAAAAGAGATAAAATGAAAAAGCTAGTAAAATCGTTAAATAAAGATG
>NZ_JAUBQM010000098.1:0-20942 GCF_036701245.1 Microcoleus sp. Pol14D4 | reverse complement strand
CTGCCTATCTTTTTTTACCACAAGTTGGCTCAATCCTTACTAACTATGGGTTTGGGGTGGGTCGTCACCCCCCCAGGGTTTGGTGTCAAGCTTTCTGGTAGCGCCTTAATTCACATCGCTGTGAGTGTGGATTAACTCACCTTCCATAGGTATGGAAATATTCAACTTAGACAACTCCGGGTTTAATATCGCCTTGACAATACCAGAACTCACCATCACCTCCAAACACCCAAGGGCTTGATGAAGAGCTACTCGAGCGTGTTGCACAGAAAAACGCTCTCCAAGCACCAGTATCAACTGCCGATAAATTTGTTCAATGTACTGAGTGTGGCTCAAAATGTCAATCAGCAAACCATAAAAACCTGTAATGGGCAAGCGCTGACCGTTCTTAACATAACACTTGATCCTGTTAATTTCACCAGCATTATAAACCGCTACAAATTCAACATCAGCCTCCACTAAGTCTAACTGAAACACATTGTACGCCGAAAGTAGCCAAGGAACCTCCTCCTTTGAAAAGCGCTGCATCACCTGTTTCATACAACCCAAATCAAATCCAGCAATCACCGCTTGACCCAAAATATCATTCGTAAATCCACCTTGAGCTAACCACCGAAAAGCTTTTTCCGGGCTTAAATTCAAACCAGCATCCCGCGCAATTTCCCTTGAATGTTCTTGTAAATCAGTGAATTGACCGTTAGCAGCGTACCAATAATCAGCGAAGCGAATATGCTGTTCAACTCGGCTCCGTTGATTGTGGTCGTATTGAGATTTAAGCCAGTTGCCGTCGTATTTCTGCTGCTCTTGCTCTAATTCCAAAATCGTGTAAGCCAATTCACGGGCACCGGTATGAGCTAAAGTCATGCCCGCCGATAAAATTGGGTCAGCGAAACCAGCAGTTTCACCTACCAAAAACCAGTTTTCTCCTACTGTTTTATCAGCCAAAAATGACCAATCTTTTGTAGTTTCAATCTTTCCGGTACTGGTAGCATTAGCGATTAACTTGTTGATGCGAGGTTCGCTATTGAGGGCTTCGGTATAGATATCCTCTGGTCGTTTTTTCAGTGACTTATAATGTTCTGCAGGGCAAACGAAGCCGATACTGGTGCGAGTTGGGCCCAAGGGAATGAACCAAAGCCACCCGTGACTCAAACTCATTACCTGTATCCGGGTGCCGCCAACGCCAATTTTATCTGACCATTCAGCGTTTGTCCAATAGTCCCAGATAGCTATATTTTGCAGTCGCGTCGGGCTGTGTGTCTTAACGCCCAAAGCTCGCCGCAGCACGCCAATGTGACCGGATGCGTCGATGTAGTAGCGGGCGGTTATTTGTTCTTGCGATCGCACGTGCAAAGCCGTAATCCGATCGCCCACTACATCTACCTTAACAACCGCAGTTTCTTCTCTGACTAAGCATCCCATTTCTGCCGCGTGGCGCAGCAAAATTTCGTCATATTTTGCTCGATCGACCTGAAAAGCAGTTTGCCGTCTCTGACCCTCAAATTTAGCAGGTCGCTGTTCATCTTTAAACAACTCCGGCTGAATGAAATTAAAATCCCAAGGCTGTGGATCTGTTCCCCAGCGATAGATTCCACCAATCTTAATCGGGAAGTCGGCTGCTTCTACTTTGTCCCAGCATCCCATTTCCTGAAGCACATCACTAATTTGAGGCAATTGACTTTCCCCAACGTGATCGCGAGGGAATTTTTCTTTCTCTACGATTAGCACGCTCAGATTGGGATTGTATTTCTTGATCAGAGTGCCAGCAGTGCTCCCAGCGGGACCGCCGCCGACAATAACAACGTCGTAATGGCTCATATCAAATAGAGATAGTAGATACTACTTTTGGGCATTGAAGAGACAAATGTATAACTGGTCAGCCTCGTCGGAATCAGCGAGGCTGAAATCTGTTTGCAACAGGTTTTATCCGACTGCGAGTTTTTCCTCTTCCGGTATGTGAGAAGTGTGGGAAATATCTAAATTCTCCGTCCAAGTATGAGCAATATCTAAATTCTCCGTCCAAGTATGAGCAATATCCAAATTCTCCGTCCAAGTATGAGCAATATCCAAATTCTCCGTCCAAGTATGAGCAATATCCAAATTCTCAGTCCAAGCATGAATAAGATGCGGTTCTAGCTCATTGATTGGAGTTGAATTGCTGTTCACTTCTGACATAATGCCTCTCCTTCTAAGTAATGAAGTTATCTAATCCTAAAACGTTCGAGTTCTAAAAGTGGAAAAGTTTACATTTCGCAATCTACGCAGCGTTTAAAGGTTGCAAAATATCCCGGGGTTGGGCAAAAGGTTGCTCAAAGCTATGGGTTTTTGCATAAACCAGAAGCTCATCCGTCAGTTCGGTAAAAACTTCAAACAAGTTATCAACTATCTTAACAGCCTCTTGACGGGTTTCCTCTGACAGTTGTATGTTTTTTATCAAGTGATCCACTTCCGGCGTTCCTGTAGTATGACCTGTTTCCACTGCTAGATGAAAACACCCAAAATAAAGAAACTCCTTTTGGGTAATTGTTCGTAATTCTTGAGCAATAGGTGCCGCCGTTGAGAAGAACACATTACCCGTTGCTTCTATCACTTCCAGAATAGCTAACTTAGTAGTAGGACTAGCCCCAAAAGCAGAGCGAAAAATTTGATGTGATACCCAACGCGAAGCTTTTGTTTCTTCATTCCACAGAAAATTCAAAGCATCGCTGAACTTCACTGATCTGTTAATACCCAGTGTTTCCAAATCTTGCAAAAACCACAACCAGTGATGATCGTCTTCATAAGTGTGATTGTTGACTATTACCTGAAGTGGATCGTTGGTTGGTTCTTCTCGGAAGACATACTTGTTAAATTCACCAAAACTCATCACGAAAGGAGAAACACAGGGAGCGAAAGCTAGGCGCTGTCTTGGGTCTATACTTGTGTCCCGCATAAACTCAAATAGCCCAGATTTAGCAAATTCTTGCTTCTTCTTTTCAATCAATGCTAGGACTTCTTCCATGGCGATGCACCTGATGATGAACACATGGTAGCAAGTTGATCATCCTAAATCTATGATCTGAATCATGCTTGTTTATGATGCACGTCATATTAGATTGTACTCTCGATCGGCTAAACCAGCGTTTGCCAGCCCTGGGCGTCCCATTTTTTATGGGTGACAAGGCTCAAAGATTTAGCTAAACCTTTAATTTATAAGGATTTGCCTGTCCTGTGTGCGATCGGCATCATAGAATTTTGTTACAATATTGTAATCAACTGAGTGAGGTGTCAGACCGTACAGGATTAAGTCTAAGTTCAAACTAGATGTTCTGCCGTCCGCTCCTCCATGCCATTTCAAAAAAGTTTAGGCATCTCCCTATTTAAAAAATCTATGAGTAATTACTGGTGTTTTAACATTATTTAAGTATTCTAATATACCCCCTCTATAAAAACACTTAAGTACCCTCAACTCGACAGTCGATCGATATCAAGCAAAATGTTTACCCAAAATTTAGTCATAGATAGAATAAGACCCATGAAAGCAATTCCTGGTTACAGAATCACAGAAGTTGTTCAACTTGGTGTGAACTCGATCATTTATCGCGGAGTCCGAGAATGCGATCGAGCGTCAGTCATTATTAAAACACTCAATACGGAGTATCCCACAATAGAAGAAATTACTCGTCTGAGACATGAATATAAAATTAGCTCTAATCTCCGACTCGAAGGGATTGTCCAACCCCATAGCTTAGAAAAATATAACAACAGTTTCGCTCTGATTTTAGAAGATTGTGGCGGTCAATCTCTCAAGCACCATCAAGCTGGTAAAAGTATTAAAATTCAGAAGTTTTTGCCACTGGCTATTCAACTAGCTCAGACTCTCGGAGAAGTGCATCAAAACCAGATTATTCATAAAGATATAAAACCCTCAAATATTATCATCACACCCGATTTGAAACAAGTAAAAATCACTGATTTTAGCATGGCAACACGCCTATCTAGAGAGATTCACCAAAATAGCAATACCACAGCGCTAGAAGGCACTCTAGCCTATATATCCCCAGAGCAAACTGGTCGAATGAACCGCGACCTCGACTACCGAACTGACTTTTACTCTCTAGGCATCACGTTTTATGAAATGCTTACAGGAGAGTTACCCTTTAATTCAACCGACCCCTTAGAATTAATTCACAGCCACATTGCGGTGACACCTGTTCCTCCCCATCAGCTAACCAGTGAAGTCTCCTCGATGGTTTCATCTATTGTCATGAAACTATTAGCTAAAAATGCCGAAGACCGGTACCAAAGTGCCTTGGGAGTAAAAGCAGACCTGGAAAAATGTCTAACTCAGCTACAAACTACGGGCAAAATAGAAAATTTCATTCCGGGCCAACTTGACAAATCCGGTCAATTTTTGATTTCCCAAAAACTTTACGGTCGCACACAAGAAGTAGCTAATTTGATGGCATCTTTCGAGCGAGTCAGTTGGGGAAAAACTGAGATGGTATTGGTAAGCGGTTACTCAGGCATTGGTAAAACCTCAGTTGTCAGTGAAATCAAAAAACCAATTGTACGGCAGCGGGGTTATTTTATTGCTGGTAAATTTGACCAGTTTAAGCGGGATATTCCTTATGCTGCAATAACTCAAGCGTTTGAGTTATTGATGCAGCAGTTATTCACACAAAGCTCAGAAGACTTGGTAATTTGGAAAGAAAAGCTTTTGTCAAAGCTGGGTAATAACGGCGCAATTATTATTGACGTTGTCCCTTCTGTCGAACTAATCATTGGTTCGCAGCCTGCTGTTCCACAATTGGGAGCGACAGAATCTCAAAATCGCTTTAATCGATTGTTGAAAGAATTCATGAATGTGTTTGCCCAAGCAGAACACCCATTAGTTCTATTTTTGGATGATTTACAGTGGGCTGACTTAGCTTCTTTAAAATTGATTCAGGAATTAGTAGCTTATCAAGATAGCCGATATTTTTTACTAATAGGAGCCTATCGAGATAACGAAGTAAATTCCACTCATCCTTTAGTTCAAACTGTCGAAAAAATTCAAGAGAATGGTGTTGCCGTGCATCACATTATCCTCCCATGTTTGGATTTGAACAGCGTCAGTGAGCTAGTAGGGGATACTTTGGGCAATCAGACCAAAAATTTAAAGTGTTTGACAGAGTTAATTTTTAATAAAACTGGAGGAAATCCATTTTTTATAACTCAACTGCTCTCAACTATTCACTCAGAACAACTGTTAGCTTTTGATTTCACTGTTGGTGCATGGCAGTGGGACATCACGGAAATTGAAGCCGCTGGCATTGCAGATTACAGTGTCGTTGAATTAGTTGCTAGGAATCTGCAACAACTCCCGGAGGAGACGCAGCAAGTATTAAAATTAGCTGCTTGTATAGGCAACCATTTTAATTTAGAAACTTTGGCAATTGTTAGGGGCAAATCAGGTTCCGAAACTGCGGCGGATTTATGGGATGCGCTGCAAGCTGGTTTAATTCTTCCCATCAGCGATGCTTATAAAATTCCGATGCTTGATGAGGAAATTGTAAAAACACACCGGAAAGGCGGGACTCCCATCCCACAAAACAATCAAAATCATCCGGCAATTATGCACCGCTCAATTGATTATAAGTTTTTGCACGATCGCGTACAACAAGCCGCCTATTCTCTAATCCCTGACTGCGATAAAAAACAAACCCACTTAAAAGTTGGCACCCTGCTACTAAATTCAACTCCAGCATCGGAGATAGCAGAAAATATCTTTGATATTGTCAACCAACTGAATATCGGGGTGGAATTCATCACAAATCAAGAAAAGCGAGATGAACTAGCTAACTTTAATCTTATAGCTGGCAAAAAAGCTAAGAGTTCTGCCGCCTATGAAGCAGCGTTCAAATATTTTAATGTGGGTCGAGAACTTCTACCCGATCGAGCTTGGCAGAGTCACTATGACTTAATCATGGAACTCCATGCCGAAGCCCTGGAATCCTCCTATATAAATACCGAGTTTGAGGGTGCACTTCAGCTCTCAGAGGTTATTATAGCACGCGCCCAAAATTTGCTTGATAAAATTAAAGTTTACGAGCTAAAGGTTTTTTTCTACTTCAATCAAAATCAATCCCAAACTTCGATAGATGTAGCTATAGAAGCTTTAAAAATGCTGGGAGTCTATATACCGAAAAAACCAACTAAATTAAATATTTTCCTAGAGTTGATACGGACAAAACTAGCTTTAAGAAATCATCAGATTGAGGATTTATTGGAGCTGCCACCAATGACTGACCCTAATAAAATTGTGGCTCTACGGATTTTAACTAATATGAGTCCGGCCGCTTTTGTAGCAGCACCCGAAATATTCCCGCTGATCATATTTAAAATGGTTACTCTTTCTCTTAAATACGGGAATGCGCCACTGTCTAGTTTTGGGTATGCAAACTATGGTGTGATCCACTGTGGAGTATTAGGTGATATGGATTCTGGATACCGATACGGTCAAATGGCTCAGGCACTTTTAGAAAGATTGCACACCAACTTGCGCCACTCTCAAATTTCACTACCTTTTAATGCTATGATCCGTCACTGGTCTGAGAGTGGCAGAGCAAGTTTTACAGGTTTAATTGAGGGTATTGAGAGCGGACTAGAAACCGGAGATATAAACAATGCTTGTTACTGTGCGAGTTTTTACAGCAATTATATATTTTTGAGTGGCGAACCTTTGGACTCTGTGGAGACTAAGCAGAGTCAATATATTCAAATGTTGGTGAATTATCAGAATGAATTTATGATGAACCATAGCAGAGTAGGGGCGCAAGTTGTCTTGAATTTGCAAGGTAAAACAGCTAATCCTTGCCTGTTAATTGGCGAAATATTTAATGAAGATATGATTCTGCCAACCTTAAGGGAGAGTAAAAATAATCTAGTACTATTTGTAGTATATCTATCTAAATCATGGCTAAGTTATCTCTTTAAAAATTATGTAGAAGCCGTAGAAAATGCCAGAACAGCATCAATTTACTGTGAGGCTGTAATGAGCATGATGTATATTCCCATCCACAATTTTTACTATTCCCTAGCGCTGTTAGCGTTGTATCCCACCCTTGCCAAAAATGAACAGAAAAAACATTTAAAACAAGTGACTTCGCTTCAAAAAAAAATGAAGCATTGGGCTGTGAGCTCTCCGGGAAATTATCAGCATAAATATGATTTAGTAGAAGCAGAAAAAGCGCGAGTATTGGGACAATATGAAAAAGCTGCTCTGTATTACGATCGAGCAGTGAAAGGAGCATCGAAAAATGAATACATCCACGAAGAAGCTCTAGCCAATGAACTAGCTGCAGAATTTTATCTAGCTAACGGTCGAAATAAAGTGGCTCAGACTTATCTGATAGATGCTTACTACGGCTATATTCACTGGGGAGCAACCGCCAAGGTAAAACATTTGGAGTCACAGTATCCGATCTCTTTACCCCCTACATCGATGGGAAAAGCCAGCGCAGATCGAACTATTACTAGCACTAATTATAGCACGAGCAGCAGTCACAGCAGTTTATTGGATTGGACAACTGTTGTTAAAGCATCTCAAGCGCTAGCTAGCGAAATTGTATTGGACAAGTTGTTAGAAAAGTTAATGAAAATGGCGATCGAGAATGCTGGAGCCCAAAAAGGTTTTCTCCTGATGCCCGAGGAAGGGAAATTGCGGATAAAAGCAGCGGCATCGGTGGAGTCTTCGGATGTTGCAATTGAGCAATGCCCTAGAGTATCTCCTGCAGAGGTTTTGCCAATAACGGTGATTAATTATGTCGAGAAAACGCACTTAGATGTAGTTTTAAGCCAGGCTGCTAGAGAAGGTATATTTACAGACGACCCCTATATTAAAAGGCAGCAAGTGAAGTCTGCGCTTTGTACTCCTATTCTGAATCAAAGCAAACTCGTCGGTGTCTTTTATCTGGAAAATAATTTAGCTACTGAAGCCTTTTCTCCAACTAGGTTGGAGGTTTTGAAAATTCTTTCTTCCCAAGCTGCTATCTCTTTAGAAAATGCGGTACTTGTTGCTAATTTGTCGGAGGCGAAGGAACAGTTGGAGGATTATTCGCGGACGCTGGAGTTGAAAGTAGAAGATCGCACGCAGGAATTAAAGACTAAAGAAGCTAAGCTGCAAGAAGCTCAAAAACTGGCACACCTCGGCAACTGGGAATTTGATTTGGAGGGGGATAAATTAACTTGGTCTGAGGAAGTATTCCGAATTTTTGGCCTTGACCCTAAACTACCAGAACCCACGATTTTAGAACACAAGAAGCAAATTCATCCAGATGACCTACAGTTGTGGCTAGAGGCAGTAGAGCAGATTAGTCGGTTAGGAAATCCTTGCGAGTATGAGATGAAAATTTTGCGCCCTGATGGAGCTGTCAGATATATTTATGTTAAGGCGCAAGCTATTTTTGATGGCGGTAAGGTGATTAAGTTATTTGGAACTATACAGGACATTACGGATCGCAAGTCAGCAGAGGATGCTTTACGACTGTCTGAGGGGCAATTGAGAGAAAAAGCGACACAATTAGAAGTTACTTTGTCCGAATTACGCTCGACGCAGACTCAACTAATTCAAACGGAAAAAATGTCTTCTTTGGGGCAGTTGGTAGCGGGGGTTGCTCACGAAATCAATAATCCGATTAATTTCATTTATGGGAATGTTCTCCATGCTAATGATTATAGCTCGGATTTGCTGGGATTGATTAAGCTTTACCAGGAGTCTTACCCGAATGCTAATCCTGAGATTGTTGCTAAAACAGAAGATATTGACCTCACTTTTATTCAAGAAGATTTGCCCAAAATTCTAAAATCAATGCAGGTTGGGGTCGATCGCGTTCGCAATATTGTGCTGTCGCTGCGGAATTTCTCACGCCTGGATGAAGCCGAGATGAAACCAGTGGATATTCACTCCGGGATTGATTCGACTCTGCTAATTTTGCAGCACAGGTTGAAAAAGGATGCACTCGGACATGGCGTTGAGATAGTTAAAGAGTACGGTCAACTGCCGAAGGTAAATTGTTATGCTTCTGGGTTAAATCAGGTGTTTATGAATGTTTTGAGCAATGCAATTGATGCGGTGGAGTTAGCAGTTGGGCGACCAGAGACAACGGCTCAACTAGAAAATCCTTTATCTCCAATCTTTGAGCGAAAGATTAAGATTCGGACTGAGGTATTCGACAAAAACTTGGTGAGAATTTCTATTGCTGATAATGGTCGGGGGATGACAGAGGAAGTACGATCGCGAATATTTGACCCTTTCTTTACTACAAAATCTGTGGGGCAAGGTACCGGTTTAGGGTTGAGTATCAGTTATCAGATTGTAGTAGAGAAACACGGCGGGAAGTTAATGTGCTTTTCCGCGCCCGGTGAGGGGGCTGAGTTTGTGATTGAAATTCCTGTGAAGCAGTGAAGATTTTTTTATAAGATTTTTTTAACCGCAGATGGACCCCGATGAACGTAGATACAATTCTATCGGCATTCATCTATATTTCTCGGCTGATATCTGCGGTTAAAACTTCTCAATCTAAATATTAAACATCGCGTTCTGTTCGTACCCATTTGGTTTGGCGTTTCAGGAGAAAACCTAGATACAAAGGGATTTTCCAAAGAATGTAAAAAGGTACAGATAAAAGAGTTGAGCCAGAAATATTGGCACGCCCGAATTTTGCCCAAGCGCTGACAATTGAAACTAAAATCAGCAATCCTTGTACTGCTAACAAGACGGCGGGAAGTGAGGATGTTCCCAAAATTGCTGCTAGTAAGGAGGCGGCAAAAGCAGCTAGCCAGATAGCGACTAACAGCGATAGGGGAGGGACGGATAAGTCTAGGGCGATCGCCAATAAGTCAAAACGTTTTTGCTGGACTGAAGCTGCTGTCAGCCGGGGAGTTTGAGTTAACAATGTCTGTATGTGACCGTGTTCCCACCTGGTTCTTTGACTTTTAGCTGCTTGCTGCTGTTGTGGCAAACACCCGGTGACGTTGGCTTCGGGGCAGAATACTGTTGGATGTCCGGCGATCGCCAAATCCAAACTCATCTGCATATCTTCAACAATATTGCCGCTAGCTAGGGAAACCGAGCGAATTATCGACCAGGGAAAAGCCATGCCAGTACCCGTTAGTAATGATGGGAATCCTAACTTTTTTAATCCGCTGGGACGAACTAAGTTTTTTACAAGAAATGCTAAAGCAGAAATGGAATCTTTAGGAGTAGGATTTGGTGGCTGTTCCATGAGATAAGTTGCTTGCACAGGTCTTTGTTCAGCAACTGCAACCCGGGCTAATTTTTCTATAGAGTCGGGCTGACAGATGCAGTCTGCGTCAACCATGATGACTACTTCGGGGGGATCGGATTCGATCGCAGTCAAGCCGAAATCCAGTGCGTATCCTTTGCCCTTGCGTTGTGTGTCTTGGCGCTCGATCGCACTTGCACCGGAGTTACGGGCGATTTCTGCAGTAGCGTCCGTGCAGTTGTCAGCAATCACTAAAAGGCGGTCTTGAGGTGTTAGCTGCGGCAATATGGTGGAGATGGTGGTGGCAATTCCTGCTGCTTCGTTGTAAGCGGGAATTAAAACTGCTACTTTGGGGCGGGGTGCGTTACTTTCCACTGTCTCGCCCTGGCCGGACAAGAAAGCTGCACTGCATTCTAGAAATAGAACTGCAATGGGAATTAGAAGGATCAGGGCGATCGCCAATAGCACAGCATCAATCAATAGGAACAGTAGCTGATTAATTTCCACAATTCTAGTACCTTAATTTAATTTAATTTGTTGCGTTCACTGAGTTTATTTAATGTTATTGTACTTTGTTAACTCACGAAGCCACGCTCTCTAAAGTATCATTATATCATGCAGGCACAAAATCATCATTTTCACATTTGTTGTGACGGCTTACTTCCTACTAAAATTACTAGGACTAGCTTCATTACTACCAATTAATTTCATTCCGGTTGTGCGATCGTAACCAATATCATATTATGTCTATATTGACAATGTTAAGTCACTCAATTTAATTAAACCTCAAATAATGCCAGACTGGAGAAACCAGGTTTCTAAAAGAAACCTGGTTTCTGGGTGTTATATTTTTAATCAATTAAACACTTAGTCGATGTTTAACATCCAATCCGGTTGCATCGGAATAATAAAATCGAGTCAACAGTTAACACTCAACCATTCAGTTTTTTGACAAGGAGTAAACAGTCAACAATCATTTCGCTCTTGCAACCGGAATTGATATAACTCATTCATCCCTTGTGGGTGGGCACTCAGGAAGCAATCTCCAAACTCAAAACTAGGTTTAAGCTACGCTGCATCGGGGATAGCAACAGGTTCAGATTTTTTGGTGGTGAACTGTGCGGGGGGTGCAAATTCTCTGAGATATCTCGACACCGATCGCAAATATCCCACTTCTGCTTGAATCAAATCCAGCGTAGAAAGACTCTCAACTAAGTCATCAAACTCATCTGCCGTAACTCCAGCACTGTGCAAGACTTCTTGGTTAAGCCGCCCGCAAATTCCTTGCAAGAGGAGTTCGATAATCTCGCTATAGTCAGCGATTTCGGTTCCGTAACCTTGCAATTTCTTCGGATTGATTCCCCACTGCAAAATCTTCAACAAGTCTTCAGGGGCACTCCACGCAAAAGATGAAGCAATCACTTCTTTTTCCGCTGCGACAAGAGCGTGCTTGATTTGCACTTCGGGGAAAGCAGGATCGATGATTAAGTTTTCCAGTTTCGACACTTGTTTATCTAACACGCGCAAAGAAAAAGGAGCTAATTCTACAATCACCATGTCGCCAGCATCGTTAACCTTTCTAAAAGGATCTTCCAAAACATTAATTAGGAGGTGAATGTCTGTAGGTTTTTTCCAGTCAAATTGTCCAAGGAAAAAGGGTTCTTCGTATCCCGGCAAGAGTCCTTGAAAATAAATGGGCAGATTTTTGCCAGATTCAAGAATTTTATAAAGAGCTACTTCCAAGGTTTCTGTCGGCCACCCGAGATTACTCACGGCGACAAATTTCAGTTTTCCGGGAACGGACACAATCAGAGAATTCAGCAATAAATGTACGGCTTCAAAAAGATTTTGAGCAGTTACGTAGCGGTGGGGAGCGTGAACGTTGACAGTTTTACCTTGCTCTACTTTTTTGGACATTTGCTCGCAGAACAAGCTATTTTCCAACATATGAGTAAAGCGAACCATCCCGTAAGTGACATTTCCTTCTTGAGCGGCTTTGGCAAATTGCCATTCGGCAAACTTCTTCGAGGCGGCGTAAACTTCGGTTGTAAAATATCGAGATGTTTTGCCTGTAGAAGAGAAGATGCAGTGTTCTACGCCGTATTCTTCGCAGAGTTGGATGACGTGTTTACATCCTAACAGGCTGGTTGTAACTGTTTCTCGGATTTTGATTTCAGCTAGCCCGGGTTGGCGCTGGGCCGCTAGGTGAAAAACAATTGCTGGTTTTTCTACCTCAAATATGTGTTTGAGCGCGTCGAGGTTGCGAATGTCAACGGCATAGAAAGTTACAGCACCTTCTCTGGTAAAAAGCGGGAGATTTTCTTCGGGGTTTTGACATCGGGCGTTGTCTGCGGAAATGATTTTAGTTGCGCCTAATTCGAGGAGTTTTGCGATTAAGAAACGACCGACACATCCTTCTCCACCGGTGATGAGGATGGTTTTTCCTTTTATTTGGCTGCTGATTGCGGATGCGTATAGGTGAATAGTGCGACCGCGCACGTCACTAAAAGGTTCGCTTTCTAATTGTCCGTCGGCTTGATATGCCCTGATTAGCTGTGCGGTGAGAGTTTGTAAGGCTCCGAGGATTTCAGGATGTTGCGGTTCCGGGGAACCCGGCGGAACTAGCTGCTGGATGCGATCGATGATTTCTGCTTTGCTGGCACCTTCAAACACTTCTGATGGGTTAAATGCACTCTTCACTTTTTAGCCTCCTTTAATTTCTAGGGATACGGTTGCTGATTCTAAATTGTTAAACAGATTTTTGAGGGACAGAATTTTTAAAAGCCTGCTTGGATTTAGGATTTTTTAGACTGAAAGCTACTTTATCCGAAAGATACGCGCTCGGTTCTGCTACTAATTGCTTGTATTAAGCCTACTTGTAGTTTTATTAAGCGCTTTTTTTTACCTACGTACTTTAGCGATCGGCAAAGTCGGAACCTTCTCTGTGCAAAATTTGTCTCTACAACTATAAACTTAAGTTGCTGACTGTTGGCAATACTCAGAACAGATCTTTACCATTTCTTTGTAATCACCTGCGAGTTTTTACGCAATTTTAAAGTTAATGTAAAGTAGGGTCGGTGTTTAAAAAACTTAACACTATACTTGATATTGATAATAGCATTTTATTACTTAAATAAAATGTATTTGTTGCTACCAAATAAACTAAAATTTTTAAGTAATAATACGCACAAAATCGCCCAATCTTTGCGTCTGCTGAAAAGATTGCTACTTAATGGGTGGGGTAGTGCTGTGGCTACCCCTGTATGTGTGCTGCTACTAGGCGCGAACGATGCGTTCTTTTTTGCTGCCTTCAAAGCCACGAGCATCCCCAACATCGTAGCCTCCTGTCCGCAAGCGGCGGTCTAAATCGCTAGCTTCGGGAGAAGTTTTTGCTGCTTCTTCGATCGTCACTCTGCCTTCAAGCACCAGTTTGTAAAGACCCTGGTTGATAATCTGCATTCCTTCGTAAGTATCATGTTCCATTAATCGGAAAGCTTCATCATCAGCACCTTTCATCAAGTAATCGTGCATGGCAGGTGTATTCACCAAAATATCGTGAACTGCTACTCTACGGTTGTCAACAGTTGGCAGCAAAAGTTGAGCAATTACCGCTACTAAAGAATCGCAAATTTGAATCCGCATCGCCTGTTGTTCTTCAGGGGGGTAGAGGTTCAACAATCGGTTAATAGCGTTAATGGCACTGCGAGTGTGGAGAGTTCCCAATACTAAGTGACCTGTTTGAGCTGCTTGCAATGCTGTATTGATGGTAACGCGATCGCGCATTTCCCCGATCAGAATCACATCCGGGTCTTCCCGCAAAACAGCCCGCAAAGCCTGTTGAAACTCGTGGGTATGCAAGCCGACTTCCCGCTGGCTAACCAAGCATTTTTTAGAAGGGTGAATGAATTCGATCGGGTCTTCAATGGTAACTACGTGCTTTTGCTCCATCTGATTGAGGTGGTCGATCATCGCAGCTACGGTTGTCGATTTCCCCGAACCGGTAGGCCCCGTAACTAATATTAATCCCTGCGACCGCAAAATAATACTTTTGAAAACTTCTGGCAACCTCAAGGAATCGATAGTAGGTATTTCCAAACTGATCAATCGCAATACTATGGCACCGCCGCTGAGAGACTCAAAACAGTTTAGCCGACACCGCACGAAGCCAGGGTAAAAAATTGCTGAATCTAATTCCTTGGTAGTTGCAAACTGTTTTCGCTGTTCGGGGGTGAGAATTTCGGCTAGGTACTGTTCAAAAATTTCTGGCGTTACTTTGGGGTGGGTGGTTGCTACTTGCATCACGCCACGAATCCGAAATCGAGGTACTTGGCCTACTCGAATGTGAATGTCAGAAGCCGAGGCACTATGGGCATCTCTGACCATTTGTTCGATCGTACTGACGGGTGTCTCAACAGGCCGCTGCTGGGCTGCGGGGGGCGGACTCGGCGCAGGTGCAGGAGGTGGCGCGGGAGTTGCAGCCAAGGGCGGGGGCGGCGGCGGTGTTCGGCGGGCTTGAGCCTCTGGTCGAAGGGGTGTAGGATTGTTTAATGGGTTCATTTTTTTGTCTCCAGTCAATGTAGATTTATTGCGAAAAAATGCCCGATTTCTAATCTTATCGCTCGCAGCTAATTCGGTGTTAAATGCTGAGAATATTTTACAATTAGGCTTGATGGGGCGATCGAGTAATTAACAATTTAAACTCCTATGAACATCGGTCACAAAATCGCCGACTGGCTGGAGAATCGCGCTGTTACCCCTGCCTACGCGGGTTGGCTGCTGTTGGGGATGACAGTTTTCTTTTTTGGGTCGGCGACTAATACAATGTCTGGGTGGCTGTACGTGCTCAGCGGTGGGGGTTTGGCGCTGTTGGGAGTAGCGGCGGTTTTGCCTGGAAAATCGCTCCGTTCCTTGGAAGTGCGTCGCCGTCCGATCGAACCGGTGAGTGCGGGCGATCGAATCACCGTCGAACTAGAAATCGAAAATAGCGCCCGCCAACCTAAGACTCTATTGCAAGTCGTAGACATCTTGCCGTTTGTATTGGGAGAACCAGTCGTCCGCCCGATCGAAGTCATAGAGCCTAACAGTATATACAGAGATACATACTATTTAGAAGTCCGGCAGCGCGGGGTCTATCGGTGGCAAGAGGTACACTTGAGGACGGCGGCACCTTTAGGGTTGTTTTGGTGTCGGCGCAGCCGCCCAGTCAAAGCGGTGGCGGTTGTGTATCCACAAGTTTTGCCGTTGAGCACTTGTCCTTTGATCGATCGCATCGGTCAAGAAGACAGCCCGCAATTTTACAATCGCAGTCGATCGCAAACTGCTACCGAAGGTCTCACCCGCAACCTCAGACCTTACCGCCACGGAGACCCCACCCGCCTGATTCACTGGCGTACCAGCGCCCGCTACGGAGAACTGCGGGTAAGAGAGTTGGAAATTGCAGCCGGCGGTCAAGAAATTATTATTGCTCTCGACAGCGCTGCGGCGTGGCAGCCAGAAGAATTTGAACGAGCCGTGACTGTAGCTGCGTCTCTTTACTTCTATGCTAGCAAGCGGCTGTTAAACGTCAAACTTTGGACTGCCGGGACTGGAATCGTTTCGGGCAACCGAGTAGTTTTGGAAACTTTAGCGGCGGTTAATGCTGGGGAAGATGCGGTTGAGAATCGGCCGAAACTGCCGATAATTTGGCTGACTCAATACTCTGCAACTTTAAGCACTCTTTCCCCAGGCAGCCGCTGGGTACTCTGGCCGTTGGCAACTGCTGAAATCGGCGAAAAAATTTTAGTAAAACACGATTTACCAGGCTTAGAAATTCGCTCCGACCGACCCTTAGAACTTCAGTTACGAGAAAGCATTTCATAAACTTGTAGAGGCTACGCTCGTTAAGAATGAAGAGCGGAGCCGCTTCAGTCAGAATGGCAGCATTTTTATTATTTAGTGTATAAAAATATGAAAGACGAGTTTGATGACAAAGAGAGAAAATTCGCTCCCGCCGATCGCTCAAACCAAATTTTTGGGCGAACAGAATTATATTTATTGCTGCTGCTGTTCGCTGGTGGCATTGCGATAGACTACTGGTTTAGTCATCACCCACATCAGCTTTGGCGATCGCCGACGCAACAGCCTGTGGGTCTCAATCCAGAGTCCCCCAAACCGCTGCTTTAATCGGCTCTCGTCAACGCTTGCACTTTCTTTCCGCAAAGGCAAAATGATACGCATCGGAAAACTTATCTGGAGCCGCTTTTCGCATCTGCTCTTGCGTCCCAAGCGATTGGCGATTTTTGAAGCCTGCCTGATTGGGCTAGTGTCGGGACTGGCTGCGCTCTTGTTAGCACAAGGAGTTGGTTGGCTCGGCGGCTGGCGGCAGCAGGCAACGCATTTAATCCCAGCTTATGTAGCGCTGCCGTCGATCGGAGTCCTAGGCGGATTCTTGTCTGGATTGATAGTCGATCGCATGGCTCCCGCCGCCAGCGGGAGCGGCATGAGCGAAGTGAAGGCGGTACTCGCTAACGTTCCGATGCCTTTGAATTTACGAATTGCTCTAGTAAAGTTGGTCAGCGCCACCCTCGTACTCGCTGCCGGAATGCCCCTCGGACGAGAAGGACCGACGGTACAGATAGGGGCAGCGTTAGCGAGTCAACTGAGTCGGTGGTTCCCAACTTCACCGGATCACCGCCGTCAAATCCTCGCAGCAGGCGCCGGAGCAGGACTTGCAGCCGCGTTTAATGCGCCGATCGCAGGTGTTTTATTTGTGGTCGAAGAACTGTTGCAAGACGTTTCTGGAATCACCTTGGGAACAGCGATCCTGGCTTCGTTCATCGGGTCTGTGGTCGCTCGGATCAGTGGTTCGCACAATCTCGATTTAGATCTGCATCTTGTTGTCTTTAATACCAGCTTTTCTGCGGGTGAGATTCCCTTTTACCTGCTGCTGGGAATTCTAGCAGGCGGACTTGGTGTGCTGTTTAATCGCTCAATCCTTACAAGTTTGACGCTGTACCGCCGCTTTCTCCATGTCGGCTTACCCTGGCGAATCGGATTTGCTGGGCTGATTGCGGGAATTGCACTCGCTGCCTTACCAGATATATTTCGAGACAATGCCGGACTCAAAGAACTGCTCTTAACCGGAAATGCAGACTGGCAACTCGTGGCGATCGTCTTTTGCATCCAGTTTTTTCTGATCGTCGTCACCTACGGTTCTGGCGCACCGGGCGGGTTGCTGATTCCCAGCATGGTACTCGGTGCAGCGTTAGGATACCTCGTAGGAGTCGCAGAACACCAAGTTTTGGGTTTAAGTCTGGCAACCACTTATGCACGGGTTGGGATGGCGGCATTTTTCTGTGCGGTTGCTCGCACTCCGATTACTGCGGTAATCCTGGTGTTTGAGATGACGACTGACTTTAATTTAGTGTTGCCGCTGATGATCGTATCTGTGACTTCTTACCTGATTGCAGAATTGCTCGATGAGGGTTCGCTTTACGATCGCTTACTCGCCTTTAAAGGCATTCACCTGACGAAAGAAACGAGCGCTCAAGATCCTTGGACAGATCTAACTGCATTGGATGTGATGCAGCCTAAAGTAGAAACCCTTTCTAGTCGAATTCGGCTCGAAGAAGCGTTACAGGCGTTTTCTCAGTCTTCCCACTCTACGTTTCCGGTGGTCGAAAGCGGCAAGCTTGTCGGCATTTTAACTCAAAAGGATATTGCCAACTTTTCTGCACGAGGATTGAATGGTGAGAATCTTGTCAGGGATCTGATGACACCAGAGCCCGTTCGCATCGATCCAGAAGATACGCTTGCCTATGTGCTGCATTTGCTCGACAGACACAATCTCAATAGCTTACCAGTCGTAGAAGGACGGCGATTGGTCGGTATTATTACCCGCAGCGATATCATTCGCGTTGAAGCAGCTTATCTCAACAACGAAAGTCTCGCTCAACCCAAGGTAGAACGAGCTCGGATAATTCACCAAACCAAATCGCCAGAAACGGGACAAGGGCGCATCCTCGTGCCGTTGAGCAATCCAAAAACATCCCTGACGCTGTTAGAAATGGCAGTGGCAATTGCCCGCGATCGCAACTATGAAATTGAATGTTTGCAGGTGATTGTTGTGCCAAGACATCATGTGCTTGCAGAAACTCCAGTAAAAACGGCTGAGGGTCAAAAGCTACTAAAGCAGTCAATCCGTCTATGTCAAGCGTGGCGAGTTCCGATCCATACCCAGATTCTAGTGGCGCATGATTTGTCAAGTGCCATTCTCGAAACGATCGAAGAGCGACATATCGATCTTGTCTTAATGGGGTGGAAAGGCTGCACTAAAACACCGGGGCGGGTTTTTAGTCGAGTTGTCGATACTATGATCCGACAGGCTGTTTGTGAAGTGGTGTTGGTGAAGTTAACCGATCGAGCAATATTTGAGCGGTGGTTGGTACCAATGGCAGGCGGACCCAATGCCCAGCAAGCAGTTCGGTTGCTACCTGGATTGATTTCTCTGAGCAAAACCGCACAAGTCAGATTATTTCATGTGTACGATGGTTCTAAGGAGCGCCAAGCCGACGACCGTGCTGATTTTGAACCAACTGAGGAAGTCTTGAAAATTGCCGCTCAGTTTCTCAAGCCCCAAGTGAATGCCTCTATCTTGACGACTTCTGTATGTGCTGATTCTGTGTCGGCTGCGGTGTTGAGTTATGCCAAACACGATCGAAGCGACGTGATTGTTTTGGGTGCGAGTCGAGAGGGATTGTTGCAACAGATGAAACAGGGAAATATTCCAGCCGTGATTTCTCGCCAAAGCAACTGCAATGTGATTTTGGTGAGAGCGTTTTGAAGCAGGAAAATGAACCACAAGCGCTCTCGTATCCTGTCGATTACTATAACAAAAACGGTTTGTAGTGCGTGGGTTTAATCGATCGGACACGGTATGAATCGTAGAGCGATCGTCAATCCGGTGATTTGTTTTGATATTGAAACATTTTTGATAGAAACGAGAAGAGTTTTTGAGGTAGCATCTGAGTTTTGTTTTTGTAGCGCTGTCGCGCAATCGCGAGTAATATCAAATCCGGTAGCATCGGAATTATATATTATCATCGATAGTGCTGTCCCCGCTCGCGAAGTCGATTGCCAGCGGGGACAGCACTACATAATTCCGATGCTATCGGAAACCATATAAAGGCTCGCATTCAAACAAAAAAAATATTTTTACAAAGCCGCAGATGTTCCCCGGTTAATCTCTCGTGTCGGGCAGAGTTTCGACTACATACTCTGGTACATATTCGGGTCGGTTCTCTGGCAAATTTTGGGGCAAATTCTCGGGCAAATTCCCCGATGGATGTTCGAGCCTGACTCGCCGGATCGGGAGATTTGCAATCAGTGCTGTGGCCCGCTGGTCGCTCTCCAGCGAGAACTCAGACCCGGTAGTATCGATTTCCACGTAGCGAGATACCACCTCTAGAATTTCTCGGCGCATGGACTCAACCATTTCTGGGCTGAGTTCTGAGCGGTCGTGGGCTAGAACCAGTTTGAGGCGCCGTTTTACCTCGTCGCGGCTGTTGTCGGGGGTACGCGGGAAAAGTCGTTCGAGAAGTGTATAGATCATGGGTCGGGCGGGTTTGTCAAGGGTTAGGCATAGAAAAGGTCATACCATTTTCGATTTTCGATTTTCGATTGGGGAATCACTGATTCCCGTCTAGTTTGGGGCTGGTCTACAGTTTCATTCTTTTTGGTAACTGGTGTCACTGGGGGAAAATTTGGGGTAGTTTTTGTGATGCGGTCGCTGCTGTTAAAGATCGATCGCCAATGAGCACATCACATAATTTTAGTATTTAAGAACTTGCGGAGGCGAGTAAAGAAGTTTTCCCGACGGGGATTGAGATCTAGAAATTCAACTTTTTCGCCTTCTAAGCGGCGGGCAATGTTGTCGAAGGCAGTTCCAGCTAAAGAGGCCGTTTCCGACAATACTAATGGTTCGCCTCGGTTGGTGGAAACGATGACGCGCTCGTCGTCGGGAACGACGCCTAACAGCGAAATGGCGAGGATTTCCCGCACGTCTTGCACCGACATCATATCATTTGCCAGCACCATTGCGGGTCTGATCCGGTTGACGATTAGGTTGATTTTCTTGACGTTGTTGGCTTCCAGCAGACCGATGACTCGATCGGCATCGCGGACAGCAGCGATTTCGGGAGTGGTGACAATTATCCCTTCTTGAGCCGGCGCGATCGCATTTTGAAAACCTTGTTCAATACCAGCCGGAGAGTCGATCAAAATATAGTCGTATTTTGCTCCCAACATCCCCACAAGCTGCTTCATTTGCTCGGCGCTGATGGCATCTTTCATCCGAGTTTGGGCAGCCGGCAACAGCACCAAGCGCGGCTGCCGCTTGTCTTTCACCAAAGCTTGCTCTAACCGACACTCTCCTGCGAGAACTTCTAATGCCGTGTAAACAATCCGATTTTCTAAGCCCAGCAGCAAGTCTAAATTTCTGAGACCGAAATCGGCATCAATTACGGCCACGTTGCGCCCCCGCTTAGCTAAAGCCATGCCGAGATTGGCTGTGGACGTGGTTTTTCCTACCCCGCCTTTCCCTGATGTAACAACAATAATGCGAGCCATAAGCGATTTTTAGATTAGTTATTGGTTATTGGTTATTGGTTATTGGTTATTGGTTATTGGTTATTGGTTATTGGTTATTGGTTATTGGTT